>NZ_CALLZT010000084.1:0-53920 GCF_937858515.1 uncultured Gordonia sp.
CGGCGTGCGCGGTCGGTGAACCGTTCGAACATTGTTCTCCCTCACGTATCTTTTCCACCCGTCGCCACCGGGGTCCCGGGCGTGCCACCCGGAACCGGCAGATGACGGTCTCGTCACCGGTGCGACCAGTCTGCGTACCACTGTAGTGGTCGATGTCCGCCCACCTGCAGTTAATGTCCCTTCCGGCCGCGCCACGAGCATCAGCTCGCAGCGCCCTGACCTGCACAACCAGCGTCAACAGGGCACCATTCCGGCCTGAGTACGCCGTGAGCGAAACGACCAGAATCTGCCAAAAAGGGGTTGGCTCGGGCATATGCCCGAGCCAACCCCTTTTTGAGACGAAAGTTGCGCACTACCTACTCGATGGTGAACGAGGACGTGCCCTGGCGACCAGAGACCCGGTCAAGCACCGTAGCAGTGTAAGTGCCGGTGACTGTGATCCGGTCCGGGTGCTTGGTGCCGCTACACTCTGCGGTTTTGATCACTCCGGAGTTCTGAGGCCCGGTTATCTGAATCTCGATCTGACAGTTGTTGGCACTATTTGTACCCCCGGCCGAGGTACGGGCGTTGTACACGACTGCAGGCGTGAACTTGCCATCGTAGAGGGTGAAGAGACCCGGTCCGATCTTCGTACCATACGCGTAGCCGCCGTCTGCCCGCTTCGCCGTGACGTCGATTCCAACGACCCCATTGGACGACGGCCCACCGCTAGGCCTCTGGCCGGTGTTCGACGGTCCGGTGTTCGACGGTCCGGTGTTCGACTGCGGGCCGCCCGGTTCGGGTGAGCCGTTCCCGCCGCTCGACCCAGCGGCCGATCCGGTCAGCAGTGCTCCGAATATGTCCAGGCTTCCGACCGCGCTCGCTGGCGCGGCACTCAGGCTCGCAGCGGCACCACACGTGACCAGCGCCGCTGCGGCAATGCTCGCAACCATTCGTTTCATTGGTCCCTCGTTCCTCGATCTGACGGATTCAAACGGGCCCGGTCGCGCCGAAACGCAACGAGTTCACCCTGTTGAGCAGCGTATTCGCCATCGCGCACCACCGATGTCGGCCTTAGGGATGAAATTTGCCTCATATGCCGCTATTGCCGACTGCGGCGCGCGACCCGGGCAATACCGACATACGGGACCAGACGTCCGCCGCCTCGATCGCCGGGCGCACCTGATCAGTCCGCACCCTTCGTTCCGACCACATCGGCAGCCCTGTCACCCACCCAGGGGACAAGGTGTGATGACAATCACATATCCGAGGGGCAGGTCACCTACCTGCGGCAACGGCCTGTCACCATTCCGTTATCGGCTTGTTATGTAACGTCGTGATAACGCCGCGGGTACGAATTCATGTAGCGTCGCTCCGGAACATCCAACCGGGAAGGCGACTGAAGTGGGTAAGCACAGTAAGCCGAGCAACCACGCGAAGTGGATGGTGACGGCCATGGTGCCGGTGGCCGGGGGATTGATGGCCACCGCCGCGGCAGCCGATGCGCACGCCCCGGGAATTCAGGCTCTCGCCAACGCGACCACTCCCGACCAGGCGTCCGATGGCGCGAGCACCGCGCAGAAGCCCGGTAAGCATCGCACCGAACCCACCGTCCAGGGCGTCGCCGCGATCACTCCTGCCATCAAGTCCGTCGGACCGGCGTTCGTCCCACCCGTGCAGGGCGTCGCCGACATCACTCCGGCCGCCAAGCCGGTCGGACCGGCCTTCATCCCGCCCTCGCAGCCCGCCGCGGCGGTGTCGACCCCGTCGGCCGTCGCGACCGGCGAGATCCCGGTCATCAACTACAAGGCGTACAAGAACGCCGCCGACACGATGGCCCGCACCACGCCCGGCTGCGGCATCCCGTGGACCATCATCGGCGGTATCGGCCGCGTCGAATCCCATCACGCCAACATGGGTGACGCCTTCGCCGACGGCACTCTCAAGAACCCGATCTACGGCCCGACACTCAACGGCACCCTCGCCGGCAACCAGGTCATCACCGACACCGACGGCGGCGCCCTCGACGGCGACGCCGCCTACGATCGCGCTGTCGGCCCGATGCAGTTCCTCCCGTCGACGTGGAAGATGTTCGCCGCCGACGGCAACGGCGACGGCAAGGCCGACCCCCAAAACCTGTACGACGCCGCCCTGACCACCGCCAAGTACCTGTGCTCGGAGGGTGTCAACATGCGCACCGACGACGGCCAGACCCGGGGCATCCTGCGCTACAACCACTCCTATCAATACGTCTCCGACGTCCGCGAGCACGCCCGCACCTACTGACCGGTCGCACTCATCGCAGTACACGCGACGCCGACCTACACTCGTGACATGGCTGAGCAGGAACGGATCACCGCGAACCACCGGATCATGGGAGGCGTGCCGTGCGTCCGCGGCACACGAATCCCTGCCGCGACGGTGGGAGCCTCATCTCACCGGACCCTTCGTGACCCTCGCTCGTACCTCGCAACGGCCTCAGGGATCAAGGAGGCCACCACCAAGGCACCTACTAAGGGGCGGTCGCTACTTGATCCCTGAGGCTGAAGCGACGCCAGGAGCGAGGGACGCGTTGGGTCGGGTGAGACGACCGCATGGCACGACCACCTCGAACTCTGCCTATCGGGCGGTGGAGAGGTAGAAGGCTTGTAGGGCGGCGGAATACATGGGGACGTCGTGGGTGCCCATGAGTTCGCGGGAGCTGTGCATCGCCAACTGGGGGGCGCCGACGTCGACGGTGCGTAGGCCGGTGCGGGTGGCGGTGATGGGGCCGATGGTGGAGCCGCAGGGGAGGTCGGCGCGGTGGGTGTAGCGCTGCAGGGGGACGCCGGCGTCGGCGCAGGCCACGGCGAAGACGGCTTCTCCCAAGGAATCCGAGGCGTAGCGGAGGTTCTGGTTGACCTTGAGGACCGGGCCGCCGTTGATGGTGATGCGGTGGTTGGGTTCGTGGCGGTCGGGGTAGTTGGGGTGGGTCGCGTGGGCCATGTCGCCGGAGACACAGAAGCTGGACGCCATCGCGCGTAGGTAGTCGGCTCGGGATCCTCTCTCTGCCAACACTATTCGTTCGCAGATCGTGGCGAGGAAGTCGGAGGCGGCGCCGCGTTCGGAGCCGCTGCCCACCTCCTCGTGATCGAACAGGGCGAGCATCCGGGCGGGCCGATGGCCGACGGGTTCGGATTCGTGTTGACGGGCGGCCACTTGGTCATCAGCGTCGAGGAGTGCGCGCAGACCGGCGTAGCAGGTGCCCTGGTTGTCCAGGCGCGGGGCACTCAGCAGGTCCTGTTCGGCGCCGATGATGCGGGACGGGGTGACGTCGTGCGTCATCAGGTCCCAGCCGAGCAGGTCAACCGGTTCGATGCCCGCACGCCGCGCCACCCACGACAGAATGTCGGGTTCGGCGTCGGCAGTGTGCCAGATGGCGTTCACGTGCTTCTGCGGATCCAGGGACACGCCCTTGCGGTCCTCGGACAGGTGGATCGCCAACTGCGGTACGCGCAGCACCGGCTCGTCGATGAGGATCAGCCGGTGCTCCACACCTGTCGCGGTGCGATATGCCAGCCGCCCCGACAACCCGAGGTCGCGGTCGAGCCACGAGTTGAGCCAGGCACCGCCGTACGGTTCGAGCGCCACCACGCCCACACCGGCGTCGTTGCGGTCCGGGTGCTGTTTGAGCCGCAGGTTGGGTGAGTCGGTATGACCGCCGACGATTCGGAAACCCGCACCGGTATCGGCACCGCCGGACCAGGCGATGATCGATCCGCCGCGGATCACATAGTGCCGGCCCGCCGCCGACGGCCAGTTCTGTTCCTCGTACAGCCGGGTGTAGCCGGCGGCATCGAGAACGCCTGCGGCGGTGGCACATACGTGGAACGGCGACGGCGAGGCGTCGATGAATTCACCGAGACCCGCGGCCGTCGCACTGGTGCCGATCATGGCTCAGACGGTGGCGAGGATGGAGTCGATGGCCGAGTAGAACAGCCCGAGGCCGTCGTCGCTCGGACCGGTCAGCGCCTCGGTGGCGTGTTCGGGGTGCGGCATGAGCCCGACGACGCGGCCGGTCTCGTTGCTGATGCCCGCGATGTTCAGGGTCGACCCGTTGGGGTTACCGCCCGCATACGTGAACACGACGCGACCCTCACCCTCAAGCTCTTCGAGTTTGCGCTGCGGTGCGACGAACCGGCCCTCACCGGACTTGAGCGGGATCAGGATCTCCGCACCCCGCTCGAACCGGCTGGTCCAGGCGGTGGTGTTCGATTCGACGCGCAGCCATTCGTCGCGGCAGATGAAGTGCAGGCCCTCGTTGCGGATGAGGGCACCCGGCAACAGACCGGCCTCGCACAGGATCTGGAAACCGTTGCAGATACCCAGGACCGGCATGCCCTTGCCCGCGGCGTCGACCACCGACTGCATCACCGGCGCGAACTTGGCGATGGCACCGGCGCGCAGGTAGTCGCCGTAGGAGAAGCCGCCGGGCACGATGACCGCGTCGACGCCCTTGAGGTCATCGTCGCCGTGCCACAGCGCGACCGGTTCGGCACCGGCCAGGCGCGCGGCGCGCGCGGCGTCGACGTCGTCGAGGGTTCCGGGGAAGGTGATGACACCGATACGCACAGCCATGAGCTCAGCTCACCCGCGAGACGCTGAAATTTTCGATGACCATATTGGTCAGCAGTTCCTCGGCGATCCGCTCGAGTGTGGCGTCGTCGACAGAGTCGTCGACCTCCAGCTCGAACCGCTTGCCCTGCCGGACGTCCGCGATCCCGGCGAAACCGAGACGGCCCAGCGCCCCGACGATCGCCTGGCCCTGCGGGTCGAGAATCTCGGCCTTGGGCATCACATCGACCACCACACGCGCCATCGTCCGTACGCTCCTCGTCTCTTACGGAATCAATGAGCACTCACCTTACCGGGTGAGCCCGGGCCGGGGCGCATCGTGAAGCGCGCCCCGACCCTGTCATCAGGCGAGCGCGGCCTCGATGGCCTCGATCACCTCGGGGGCGTCGGGCTCGGTGCGCGGCCGGAAACGGCCCACGACGCTGCCGTCGGCACCGACGAGGAACTTCTCGAAGTTCCACTGGATATCTCCGGCCTCGCCCTTCGCGTCGGCGGTCTGGGTGAGCTCGGCGTACAGGGGGTGCCGGTCGTCGCCGTTGACGTCGGCCTTCTCCAGCAGCGGGAACGTGACGCCGTAAGTAGACGAACAGAAGGTGGCAATCTCCTCGGCCGAGCCCGGTTCCTGCCCGGCGAACTGGTTGCAGGGCACCCCGACGACGGTCAGACCGCGATCACCGTACGTGCCGGCGAGCTTCTCCAGCGCGGTGTACTGCGGGGTGAGTCCGCATTTGCTGGCGACGTTCACCACCAGCAGCGGTCCGGTGAAGGTACTCAGGTCCAGGTCGGAGCCGTCGAGGGCATGTACGGGGATCTCTTTGATATTGGCCATAGCGGCCAAGCGTAGTCACACCCCGGCCCGGCGCGTGGTTGCGCTCACACCGATCGCATCGGGTGCCCAACATCACCAATGCTTGCGTTCACGAAATAGTTGCATCGGAGTTAGCATTTTCGGGTGACCAATCCAGCCCATGCCACCACTGAAGCCGGCCAAGCGACCGGCGAGACGTGTGCGGCGCTGGCCGAGTTCCTGCACAGGTTCATGACCGCCGCCAAGACCAACGCGACGGACTTCCTGGCGGGCACCGACCTGACGTTCTCCCAGCTCAAGGTGCTGTTCACCGTCGGCTCCCACGACCGGGCGCTGTCGGTGAACGAGATCGCCGAACGCATCCACCTGTCGCTGGCGGCCACCGGCCGCACCGTCGACAAACTCGTCGGCGCCGACCTGGTCAACCGCCGCGAGGACGACACCGACCGGCGCGTCAAACGGATCTCGCTGACCGCCGCCGGGCAGCGGTTCATCGACTCCGAGCGGGCCGTCAAGGAACAGACGATCACCAGCTTCGTCGACACCCTGCCCGCCGACGTCAGTGACCAGCTCCGGGACGCACTCAACAGGATCCTGCACGCCGACACCGACTATTTCGCCGCGTGCACCGCCGCACCGCACACCGTCTGACCAGATTCGCCATTACCTCTCATCACGACAGGAAAACCGCTATGTCCTCCACCACCGGCAACTCGCCGGCGTCCACGCAGACGCCGCCGGCCCCGGCACCACAGGGCGGCCTCGACCGCAAGGTGCTGCTGGTCGCGGGCGTCGTCGTCCTCGGCGCCATCATGTCGATCCTCGACGTCACCGTCGTCGCCGTCGCGCAGAACACCTTCCAGAACGAATTCGGCACCGACGCCGCCGGCGCCGCCTGGACGATGACCGGCTACACCCTGGCCCTGGCCGCGGTGATCCCGCTGTCGAGCTGGGCGGTGGCCCGGTTCGGTGCCCGCAACGTGTACCTGACCTCCCTGGTGCTGTTCACCATCGGCTCGGCCCTGTGTGCGATGGCCTCCAGCATCGGCATGCTGGTGGCGTTCCGCGTGATCCAGGGCCTCGGCGGCGGTCTGCTGATGCCCGTCGGCATGATGATCCTCACCAAGGCCGCCGGCCCCGAACGCGTCGGTTCGGTCATGGCCGTCCTCGGTATCCCGATGCTGCTGGGCCCGATCGCCGGCCCGATCCTGGGCGGGCTGCTCATCGAGAAGGCGAGCTGGCACTGGGTGTTCTTGATCAACGTGCCCGTCGGCATCGTCGCGTTCGTGTACTCGTGGATCGTCCTGCGCGACAAGCAGGAGACCAGCCGGCCCTCGATCGACATCATCGGGCTGGTGCTGCTGTCCCCCGGCCTGGCGCTGTTCCTCTACGGCATCTCCGTCAGTGCCGAAGAAGGCACGTTCCTCGCCGCCAAGGTGCTCATTCCCGCGGCCGTGGGCCTGGTGCTGATCCTGGCGTTCATCGCCCACGCCCTCCGCAGCAAGGCCCCGCTGCTGGATCTGCGGCTGTTCGGGAACCGGACCCTGTCCATATCGGTGATCGCGATGACACTCTTCATGATCGCGTTCTTCGGCGCCTCGCTGCTGTACCCGCAGTACTTCATCGGTATCCGCGGCGAATCGACCCTGGCCGCCGGTCTGCTGCTGGCACCGCAGGGTATCGGCGCGATGATCACGATGCCGATCGCCGGCCGACTCACCGACAAGATGGGTCCGGGCAAGTTCGTCCTGGGCGGCCTGGTCCTGATCGCCCTGGGTATGGGCACTTTCACCTTCCTCGGCGCCGACAGCTCGTACTGGTTGCTGTGCGGGGCACTGTTCGTGCAGGGTCTGGGCATGGGCATGACGATGATGCCGATCATGTCGTCGGCGCTGGCCACCCTGAACTCGTCGCAAGTTCCCGACGGTTCGACGCTGGTGAACGTGGTGCAGCAGACGGCCTCATCGATCGGTACCGCCATCATCTCGGTGGTGCTGGCCTCCAACCTGGCCGCGCACGCCGAGTCGAAGCTGGCGATCGCTTCCAACGCCGCGCCCGAGCAGTACGACAAGCTCGTCGCAGCCGGTCAGGCCCCCGCCGAGGTACCCACGCAGTGGCTGGACTGGGGCGCGTCCGCCTTCGCCGGCGCGTTCGTCATCTCCGCCGTGCTCATCGCGGTCACCTTCGTCCCGGCGTTCTTCCTGCCGCGTAAGCGGATCGCCGGCGCCGAGTCCGCCCCGGTGATGATGCACTGAGGTCGCCGACCTCGTGCCCGTGCCCGGTTCGTCCGGCACGGGCACAGTCGCGTCCGGACCCTCACCTGCCCACATTGCTTGTGCCGGTGCAATAGTTGCAGGGACGCCCGTGGCGACTTCCGTCCTCGGCCCCCATCACGCACAGGAGACCTTGTGACCGATTCACCGGCCGGTGCCGCGCCGCCGCACAAGACCAATCTCGACAAAGAGGTGCTCATCGTCGCCGGTGTGGTCGTGCTCGGCGCGATCATGTCGATCCTCGACGTCACCGTCGTGTCGGTCGCGCAGAACACCTTCCAGAACGAGTTCAACACCGACGCCGCCGGCGCCGCCTGGACGATGACCGGCTACACCCTGTCGCTGGCCGCGGTCATTCCGCTGTCCGCGTGGGCCGCGGGCCGCTTCGGCACCAAGAACGTCTTTCTCACTTCGGTGGTGCTGTTCACGCTCGGCTCCGCGCTGTGTGCCCTGGCCTCGAGTATCGGGATGCTCGTCGCGTTCCGGATGATCCAGGGACTCGGCGGCGGCCTGCTGATGCCGGTCGGCATGATGATCCTCACCAAGGCCGCGGGCCCGGAACGGATGGGCTCGGTGATGGCCGCCCTCGGTATCCCGATGCTGCTCGGCCCGATCGGCGGACCGATCCTCGGTGGCTTCCTGATCGAGCAATTGAGCTGGCACTGGATCTTCCTGATCAACCTGCCGATCGGCATCATCGCCCTCGTCTACGCCTGGTTCGTCCTCGACAAGAACTACGAGCCGACGCGCGCGAACGTCGATGTTCTCGGCCTCGTGCTGCTCTCCCCCGGTCTGGCGCTGTTCCTGTTCGGGCTGTCGGGCAGCGCCGAGAAGGGCACCTTCGCCTCGACCCGCGTGCTGGTGCCCGCGGGTATCGGCCTGGTGCTGATCGTCGCGTTCGTCGTACACGCGCTACGCACCGACAAGCCGCTGCTCGACCTGCGCCTGTTCACCAATGCCACCCTGCGCAACGCGCTCATCACGATGTCGATGTTCGCGATCGCGTTCTTCGGGTCGACGCTGCTGTTCCCGCAGTACTTCATCGGTGTCCGGGGTGAGGGCACCATGATGGCCGGACTGCTGCTGGCACCGCAGGGCATCGGTGCGATGGTAACGATGCCGGTCGCAGGGCGGCTCACCGACAAGATGGGTCCGGGCAAGTTCGTCCTCGTCGGCATCACGCTGATCTTCGCCGGCCTCACCCCGTTGATGTTCCTCGGTGCGGACACCTCGTACTGGCTGATCGGGAGTGCGCTGTTCGTGCAGGGCCTCGGTATGGGCATGACGATGACCCCGATCATGACCTCGGCTCTGGCCAAGCTGCGCCCCACCGACGTCCCCCACGGTTCGACCCTGCTGAACGTCACCCAGCAGACCTCGTCATCGATCGGCACAGCCCTGTTCTCGGTGCTGCTGGCCACCAACCTCAGCAGCCACAAGGAGTCCGGGCTCGCCATCCTCTCGAACGCCTCCGAAAAGGACTACGCCGCACTCGCCGACAAGGCAGGCCTGCCGCCACAACCGCCGCAGCAGTGGTTCGACTGGGCGGCGTCGGCGTTCGGGACGACGTTCATCGTCGCCTGCGTCCTCGTCGCGCTCACGCTGATCCCGGCCTACTTCCTGCCACGGACCCGGATCACCCCGGCCGAGGACGCCCCACCGATGATCGCGCACTGACCCCCTTCCGTTGATTGAGGTGCGAGGAGCGCAAGCGATCGAGCATCGAAACCCGGTGAGACGACATCGCTATCTCACGAGGGTTGCCACGCTCGATCGCTGGCGACCTCACACCTCAACTGGCGGTGGGGGCGTCGGCCGGCGGAGGGTCTCGTCAGAAGGTGACGGCTCCGGTCTGCTGGAGGATCCAGGCCAGCTCGAACGAGGCCTCCTCCCACTTCTTGTAGCGTCCGCTGACTCCGCCGTGCCCGGCAGACATCTCGGTCTTGAGCAGAACCGGATGCTCGGATGTGCTCAGTTCCTGAAGGCGGGCAACCCATTTGGCGGCCTCGGTGAACAACACCCGGGTGTCGTGGAGGGAAGCCAGCGCGAGAATCGGCGGGTACGGCTGGGCCGTCACGTTCTCGTACGGGGTGTAAGACTTCATGTACTCGTACACCTCGGCATTGTGCAGCGGGTCGCCCCATTCGTCCCATTCGGTCACGGTCAGCGGCAGCGACGGATCGAGGATCGAGTTGAGCGCGTCCACGAACGGCACCGACGCCAGAATCCCGTGGAACAGTTCGGGTGCCAGGTTGGCGACCGCACCCATGAGCAGACCGCCCGCCGAACCGCCCTCGGCCACCATCTGATCGGGCGTGGTCCAGCCCGAATCGATGAGATACCTTGCGGCGTCGACGAAGTCGGTGAAGGTGTTCTTCTTGCTCAGGGTCTTGCCGTTTTCGTACCAGTACCGACCGAGTTCTCCGCCACCACGGATGTGGGCGAACACCATCACCACACCGCGGTCGAGCATCGACAGCCGTGCGGCGCTGAACGCCGGGTCGAGGCTCGATTCGTACGATCCGTAGCCGTACAGCAGCAGCGGCGCCGGACCTGTCACATCCTTGCGGCGGATCACCGACAGCGGCACCTTGGTACCGTCGGCGGCGGTGGCCCATTCGCGTGACTGCGCGTAGTCGGCCGGGTCGTAGCCGCCGAGCACCGGCTGCCGCTTGAGCAGGGTACGTTCGCCGGTGGCGACGTCGAGCTCGAGGAGCTCGGACGGTTCGATGAAGCTGCCGTACGCGATCCGCAGCCGCGGCGTCGCCCATTCGGGATTTCCGGCCAGCGCAACCGAATACAGTCCCTGATCGAACTCCACCTGGACGAAATCGCGTGCCGTCGGCAGTCCGTCGACTGTGCGCAGATCCGCGATCGACAACTGCGGGATACCGCCGGATCGGTAGGACAGCACCAGATAGTCGCTGAATGCGTCGAGATCCTCGATCCGCACGCCGGGATCGTGCTCGATCAGCGGCCGGCGCGCCGCAGGATCGGTGACGGGGGCGATGTCGACGGCGAAGTTCTCCAGCTTCACACCGTCTCGGATCTCGTTGTGCATGAAGGCGAAGTAGTCCTCGCCGTCGACGATCAGGTGTTCGACGCCGTATTCCACGCCCTCCACGCGCGGCGCGATACTACGGAATTCGCCGGTCGGATCGGTGGAGTCGAGAATGTATGCCTCCGAGGTGATCTTGGAACTCACCCCGATGATCAGATACTTGTCGCTGTGTGTGGTGCCGATACCCACCCCGTAGCGTTCATCGGGCTCGTGAAACACCTTGACGTCGTCGGTGCCCGCCCCGATGTCGTGGCGCCACACCGTATCCGGACGCCAGGCGTCGTCCACGGTCGGATAGAACACGTGCCGGGCGTCGAGCGACCACACCGCCCCGCCCGCGGTGCCGGGGATCTCGTCGTCGAGAAGTTCGCCGGTCCGAAGGTTCTTGAACCGCAACGTGTATCGTTCATCGCCGACGTTATCGACACCGTAGACCAGCCAGTCGCCGTCCTCGGAGATGCTGAACGCGCCGAGGCTGAAGAAGTCGGTACCCTGCGCCTCGATGTTGGCGTCGAAGGTGATCTCCTCGCCGGGCACGCTGTCACCGATCTTGGGCGGTGTCCAGTCGTCGTCGCCGGAAACCGGGCAGCGACAACTGATCCCGTATTGCTTGCCCGCCTGCGTTCGGGAGTAGTACCAGTAGCTTCCCCGCCTGCTGGGCACCGACATATCGGTCTCTTTGACGCGGGACTTGATCTCGTTGAAGATCTGTTTGCTCAGGTCACCGAGATGACCGGTGTGAGCCTCGGTATGGCGGTTCTGCGCCTCCAGGTAGTCGATGACCTCCTGGTTCTGCTTGTCGCGCAACCATTCGTACTCGTCGACGAAGGTATCGCCGTGATGGGTACGTTCGGTGGGCACCTTCTTGGCAACCGGTGGCACGCTCTTGCCTTCGGGTGCTTGCTTTTCCGGCACTGTTTTCCCTTCTGGAGTGGCCGGGGTCACGCTCATCCCCGCACCTCCGCGTCCGGCCAATCGGCGAACTTCAACTGTGAAATCAATTCATAGGCTTCGATATACCGCTGCCGAGTGCGTTCGATTACGTCCTCGGGCAGTTCGGGCGGTGGATTGTCGGCCGCGCGATCCCAACCCGAATCGGGCCCGGTGAGCCAATTGCGGACGATCTGTTTATCGAAACTGGGCTGCACCTGCCCGGCCCGATAGCCGGCAGCGTCCCAGTACCGCGACGAGTCCGGGGTCAGCACCTCGTCGGCGAGGACGAGTTCTCCGTCGGTCCCGAGACCGAATTCGAACTTGGTGTCGGCCAGGATTATGCCCCGTTCAGCGGCCAGTTGTGCGCCCCGTGAATAGATGTCGAGCGTCGCGGTGCGCAACGCCGCGGCCTGCTCGGCGCCCACATCCTCGACGACGCGGTCGAAGCTGATGTTCTCGTCGTGTTCACCTTGTTCGGCCTTGGTGGCCGGGGTGAAGATCGGCTCGGGCAGCTTGTCGGCCTCCCCGAGACCCTCGGGCAGTCCGATTCCGCACACCGCGCCGGTGGCGCGGTAGTCGAGCAGGCCCGAACCGGTCAGATAGCCCCGTGCGACGCATTCGACCTGCACCATCGGCAGTTTGCGCACCACCATCGAGCGGCCCACGACCTCGGCAGGGATACGTTCATCCGTGGGGCCGCCGGCGAGATGATTCGGGACGCCGAGGGCGTCGAACCAGAAAAAGCTCATAGCAGTCAGGATGCGGCCTTTGTCCCGAATGGCGGGCCGGAGAATATGGTCGTAGGCGGAGATACGGTCGGTGGCCACCAGCAGCAAGGTGTCGGCGTCGATCTCATAGATCTCGCGTACCTTTCCCGAGGCCACATGCTGATACGACTGCAAGTTCGGGCGCATACGTCGAGCCTAGGGCATACCTCCGGGTCCCCGGTGCCGTCCCCTCCGGTGCGGTCCCTCCGGCATGGCCGGCCGCGACCGACACGCCCGGAAATCGGGAACATCTCCGCATTCTGCTACATTTCGATGGCAGACCACGATCACCGACAGCCCGGTCGGCTGCCGCATCGCAGGTCGAGACATTCGCACTGAAACATTCACACTGATTAAGGAATTCATCCGGTGAGACAAATTGTCGAGCAGATTATTGACGACCTCGACGGAACGGTGCTCGCGGAGCACGAAACCGTGACATTCTCCGTCGACGGCACCACCTACGAATTTGACACCAGCATCGAGCATGCCGAAGAATTCCGGGACAGTCTGCAGCTGTACATCGAGTCATCCCGGCAGATCGTCAATGGCAACGTGGTCACCCGCAAGCGTGTCGCCAGCGTGGGACAGGACCGGCCATCTGCCGAGCAGAGCCGCGCCATCCGGGATTGGGCACGGGCCAATGGGTACGAGGTCAGCAACCGCGGCCGCGTGCCCGCACCCATCGTCGAGGCCTTCGAAGCCGCCCACCCCATCCGCTGAGCCCTATCCCGCCCGAGCCCTATCCCGCCCGAGCCCTATCCGCTTGAGCCCTATCAGCTTGAGCTATGCCCGGCACCGTTGCCGGGCATACTTACCGGCATGAGCGCACCCCGGATCACCATTACCTACTGCACCCAGTGCAATTGGCTGCTGCGGGCGTCATGGATGGCAAGTGAACTGCTCAACACCTTCGGCGCCGAACTCGGTTCGGTGACGCTGGTTCCCGGCACGGGCGGCGTCTTCCACATCGACGTCGACGGCACGCAGGTGTGGGAACGCAAGCGTGACGGCGGATTCCCGGACGCGGTCACCGTCAAACAATTGATCCGCGACGCGGCACTGCCCGATTGGAATCTCGGGCACGCCGACCGCGCCGCGGATCAGTGACCGCCTACAGGATCGGGGCCGGTGTATAGGCCGCGGCCTCCGGGTACTCGTCGATGATCCGCTGCGCCGCGGCCACCACATCGGCCACCTGCTGCTCGGCGGCACCGATGAACGCCTTCTTGTCGGCGAGGGCCTCCTCGAGTTGCACCCGGTCCAGCGGCAACCGCTCATCGGCGGCCAGCCTGTCGAGCAGATCTGGTTCGCGACCCTCCTCGCGCATCGCCAGCGCGACGGCCACCGCGTTCTCCTTGATCGCCTCGTGCGCGGTCTCGCGCCCCACCCCGGCCCGCACCGCCGCCATCAGCACCTTGGTGGTGGCCAGGAACGGCAGGTACCGGTCGAGTTCGTTGGCGATCACCGCCGGGTAGGCGCCGAACTCGGCGAGCACCGTCAGGAAGGTCTCCATCAGGCCGTCGAGGGCGAAGAACGCGTCGGGCAGCGCGACGCGACGCACCACCGAACAGAACACGTCGCCCTCGTTCCACTGCGCGCCGGCCAGTTCCGCGGCCATCGAACCGTAGCCGCGCAGGACCACCGCCAGGCCGTTGACCCGCTCGCAGCTGCGGGTGTTCATCTTGTGCGGCATCGCCGAGCTGCCCACCTGGCCGGGCTGGAAACCCTCGGTGACCAGCTCGTGCCCGGCCATCAGCCGGATGGTGTGCGCCAGCGACGACGGTGCGGCGGCCGTCTGGACCAGGGCAGAGACCACGTCGTGGTCGAGCGAACGCGGATACACCTGCCCCACCGACGTCAGCGACCGCGAGAACCCGAGATGCCGCGCTACGCGCTGCTCTAGATCGGCCAGCTTGGCGGCGTCGCCGTCGAGCAGGTCGAGCATGTCCTGGCTGGTGCCCATCGGGCCTTTGATCCCGCGCAGCGGATACCGGTCGATCAGCTCACGCAGCCGCGTCAGCGCGATCATCAGTTCGTCGGCGGCCGAGGCGAACCGCTTACCGAGCGTGGTGGCCTGGGCGGCCACATTGTGCGACCGTCCGGCCATCACCACCGTCGAGTACTGCGCGGCCCGGTCGGTGATTCGGGCCAGCACCGCCACACCGTGGGCGTGCACATGTTCCAGCGAACGCAGGATCTGCAGCTGCTCGACGTTCTCGGTCAGATCGCGGCTGGTCATGCCCTTGTGGATCTGTTCGTGCCCGGCGAGCGCGTTGAACTCCTCGATCCGCGCCTTCACGTCGTGCCGGGTGACGCGTTCGCGGTCGGCGATCGATTGCAGATCCACCTGGTCGACGACCTGTTCGTAGTCGGTGATCGCCTGCTCAGGGACGTCGATGCCCAGATCCCTCTGCGCCTTCAGCACTGCGATCCACAATTGCCGTTCGAGCACGATCTTGGCGCTCGACGACCAGATCGAGGTCAGGTCGGCGGAGGCATACCGGGAGGCCAGGACGTTGGAGATGGCAGGTTTCGACACGGCGCAAGTCTATAAGCACACGCGACGCGGCCTGCAATCTCCCGTCGGGCGGACGATGACCGCGGCACCGCGTCAGAGTTCGGCGACCACCGAGGCGACGACCTCACGCATCGAGCCGGTGCGGGCGAACACCGCGCGTTGGCGCTGGTAGCTGGCTCCGCGCTCGATGATCCCGTGGATACCGGCCAGCTCATCACTGCAATCCAGCGAATCAGCAATCGGCTCAAGATGTTTCAGCAGATCGGCGAGATCGTCGGTGACGAGCCGTTCATCGAGTTCCCGGTCACAGATGACGATGGCGTCGAGGCCGTAGCGGGCCGCGCGCCACTTGTTCTCCTGCACCAGCCACGGCGGCATCGTCGGCAATTCCTCGCCCGCGTCCATCCGCTGCGACAGATCGACGACCAGACAGTGGATGAGCGCGACCAGCGCCGACAACTCGGCGATGTTGGTGGCCCCGTCACACACCCGCACCTCGATGGTGCCCAGATGCGGCGACGGCCGGATGTCCCAGCGGATCTCGTTGGTGTGGTCGATGATCCCAGTTATCTTTTGATCGGAAACGAACTTCTCGAACTGCGCCCACCGCGTGAACTGGAACGGCAGCCCCGCGGTGGGCAACTGCTGGAACATCATCGCCCGATTGCTGGCGTAGCTGGTGTCCTGCCCCGCCCACATCGGCGACGACGCGGACAGCGCCAGCAGGTGCGGGTAGTAGTTGAGCAGCGCATCGAGGATCGGCAGCACCTTGTCACGCCGGTCGATGCCGACGTGCACATGCACACCCCAGATGAGCATTTGCCGGCCCCAGTACTGGGTGCGCTCAATGAGTTCGGCATACCGGTGCCCCTCGGTGAGCAACTGCGTCGACCACTCGGCGAACGGGTGCGTGCCCGCGCCGTAGAGGTCGACGCCGAGTTCGTCGGTGAGCTCGCGGACCGCACCGAGGGTCGCCGACAGGTCGGCCATCGCCTCACCGGTGTTACGGCAGATACCGGTCACCAACTCGACGGTGTTGCGCAGCAGCTCTTTGTGCACTTTGCCGTCCGGGCCCGGGATCCGGCTGCCGACCAGCTCGAACAAGGCCGCGGCCGAGTTGGACAGGTCGCCGGTCCGCTTGTCGGTGAGGGCGAACTCCCACTCGACGCCGAGACTGGGTGTCGGCGACCCGACGAACTCGATCGGGGTGATCACGACGGTCTGTTCCGCGTTGCGGAGTACGGCCCGGACTACCGGTGCGCCCCGGGTATCAGTGGCCGCCGGACTTGTGCTCGCCGGACTTGTCGTCCCCGGACTCGTCATCACCGGACTCGCTGCTGCCGTGGTCACCGGACGCCTCGGCCTCGATGACACCGCACGCGATGCGCGAGCCGGCGTCACCGGTGGTCAGGGTCTTCTCATCGGGCTTGGCCGCATACCGGGTGGGGATGTTGCCGAAGTTGTCGGCATCGGCGTGAATGATGATCGACTTGCCGTCGATCTGATCCAGAGTCACCTTGTCGGTGGTGGTGGTCACTTCACCGGAGCCGTCCTCCAGGACATTGATCGACACCAGGTCGCCGCTCGCGGGATGTCCGGTATTGCCATCGACCTGCAGGTGGCCACCGGCCGAGGTGAACGGTTCGGAACCCGACGCCTTGCATTCGCCGTTGGTGTGCAGGTGCATACCGTGGAAACCGGCGGGCAGACCGCTGACGATGACGGACACCTTCACCGCATCGCCGAGGGTGGTGAAGGTGGCGGTGCCGACGGGCTTGCCCTTGGCGTCCTTGAGGGAGGCGGTGGCCTTGCCCGAATGCCCGTCCACGCCCGTCCCCTCACCCGGAGGCGCCTGGTCGCCGGTCACGACCGACGGTGCGGTGTACGGGGCATCGGATGCGTGTTCGTCGGGCGAACAGGCGGACAGGCCCGCGCCGATAGCGCCCGCCGCCGCGATCACCGCGACCACACGCGCGGTACGACGACGGCCGGTGGCCGGGGTGGCGAGGTGAGAACTGGCGGACATGGCACTCCTCGTGTCTGGTGGGACCACGTGTCTGGTGGACCAAGTATTACAGGGCGTAGTGGATGTGTGGTCGATGGGTACGGTGATTCGGCCATCGACACGACCGACAACACACCGCACCGATCAGCCACACCGCACCGATCAGCGGCTCACGACGATCACGGGCACTCCGTCGGCGCATTGGCTGAACGCGGCGGGCCGGGCCTCGATGCTCGCCCCGCCCCCGAGTGCCCTCGACACCCGCTGCGCCGTCGACTTGTTGCCGGAGTCGTAGAAGATCGTGTTCTCCGTGAACGAACTGGTGGTGAGATTACCCGTGTCGGACACCCGGAAGCCCTTCTTCTCCAGCTCCGAACTGACCTCACTCGCCAATCCTGCGACCGTCCCCGCGTTGAACACGCATAACGCCGGGCCGCGGCCCGAGGAGGATCTGCCCGGCGCGGACGTGGAGGCGGAGGTCGCGGACATCTTGGCGCCCGCCTCGGCGAGCTTCTGCTCGGGGTCGTCGCCACCCGAGGCCGCCGAATGCCAGGCAAGCCCGAAGAACACGACCGCCACCGACAGCAGCAGCATCGCTCCCGCACGGAAGGGAAGCCTGTTCTGTTCCCGGTCAGCTTTCATCTCGGCAACTTTAACTCACAGCGGATCGCGGGATCGGCGCCACCGACTGCTCATGCAACCGGATGTCAGGTGATCTCGAAGCCGAGCCGGCGTGCCGCACGCGCCTTCTGACGGGCCGAGCGCAGCCGCCGCAGCCGCTTGACCAGCATCGGGTCGGCGGCAAGCGCCTCCGGCCGGTCCACCAGCGCGTTGAGCACCTGGTAGTAGCGGGTCGACGACAACCCGAACAACTGCTTGATGGCCTCTTCCTTGGCACCCGCGTACTTCCACCACTGGCGTTCGAACGCCAGGATGTCGTGATCGCGGCGCGAGAGGCCGTCCTCCCCGATCGCCTTGGGATCGGCTGGCGAGGCCGCAGGCTCCACCACGTCCGTAGGTGTGATCCGGTCACCGTGATCGCGGCTACGCGCTGCTGCGCTATCCATGTCGCTCCCTTTGGATTCGCCCCATGCTTATGGACACCCCCCGACTGATTCACTGCCCATGCTCGCCCTGATCCGGGTTCTCGCATTGACGTGGTGACTCACATCGATGTCGTTCGCCAGCAATCTAAACACGGCCGAGCGCACCAACCCCGGCATGACTCGCCACCGCGCACCGATCGGAGAAAATCCGGCGGTAATCTGACACACGCGGGCAGGGCCGGCGATCACCGGGAACCCGCACCGGACCTTTCCGCACGCGTCACGAGAGAAACGAACACATGGCTATTCTCCCGATCTGCATCATCGGCGAACCCGTCCTGCACACGCCGACCGCACCCGTCGTACTCGACGACCAAGGCCGCCCGGCCGCTGAGATCGTCACACTGCTCGACGACATGTACGAGACGATGGACGCCGCACACGGTGTCGGTCTGGCCGCCAACCAGGTGGGTGTGGGCCTGCGGATGTTCGTCTACGACTGCCCCGACGAGAGCCGCGGGTCGGTGATCCGCCGGCGCGGCGAGGTGATCAACCCGGTGCTGGAGACCTCCGAGATCCCCGAGACGATGCCCGACCCGGACGACAACGACGAGGGCTGCCTGTCGGTGCCGGGTGAGCAGTTCCCCACCGGCCGCGCCGATTGGGCCCGCGTCACCGGAACCGACCGCAACGGCGCCGAGGTGGTCATCGAGGGCAACGACTTCTTCGCCCGGATGCTGCAGCACGAGACCGGTCACCTCGACGGTTTCCTGTACGTCGACGTCCTCGTCGGCCGCAACGCCCGTGCGGCGAAGAAGGCCGTCAAACGCAACGGCTGGGGCGCCCCCGGCCTCACCTGGCTGCCCGGCGCCCAGGAGGACCCCTTCGGCCACGATGACTGAGCTCATCACTCGGCTGCCATGAGCGAGCCGTTGATCGGCGATCGGGTGGTGGTGCGCTACCGGCTCGGTGCGGACACGCCCGCGGACTGGCGCGGTGCGCCCAATCCGGCCACCACGTCGGGACCGTCACTGTCGGATGTGACCGGCGTCGTCGTCGGGGACGGTGCGGATAGGATCCGGCTCGACCGGGACGACACCGTCGTGGAGATCCCCCGATCTGCGGTGACCTCGATCCGGGTGCTGTCGCTGCGGACCGTGCGCAACAGCGAGATCAGAGCCGTCGAGTACGCGGCGGCGCACGCCTGGCCGGGCACCGAGTCGCAGTGGATCGACGGGTGGCTGGTGCGCGCCGGCGGCGGCTACACGCGACGCGCCAACTGCGCGGTGCCCATCGACATCGGAGCCCGCGCGGACGGGCCGACACTGAGCGCGATCACCGACTGGTACCGGGACCGGTCCCTACCGCCGCAACTGGCTTGGCCCGACCGGCTCCTTCCGGCCGCACATCTGCCCGGGCGGATCGAACAGCCAGTGCAGGTACTGACAGCGGAGATCGCGCAGGTCACGGGCGGGACCAGCACCGCAGAGGTGATCTGTGAACCCGCCGCCGGCTCCGAGTGGCTCGATGTGCGCCTGGACCCTGCAACCTCGCCCGCCGACCATGCCATGGCCGCGGCGGTGATCAGCTCAGTGCGCAACGGCCGGCTCGTCTTCGCCGGCATCCGCGACGACGAGCGGCTCGGGGCGATCGGCCGCGGAGCAATCACCCCGACTGCGGCCGGCAACCCCGTTCTCGGCGTCACCGCCCTGCACACGCTGTCCGGTCACCGTGGCCGTGGACTGGGCGGCCAAGTGCTGGCGGCTCTGCTCGGCTGGGGCCGGGATCTCGGCGCGGGCACGGCGTACCTGCAGGTCGATGCCGCCAACCGCGCGGCCGGCGCCTGGTATCGGCGACTCGGCTTCGGCCTGCACCACCAGTACGGGTACGTCCGGCTGTAGCGGCGCGCCGTCATGGCCTACCGTTGTCTGCGATGTCTGCTTCCAGCGCGCAGGGCCGCAAACGGTCCGCACAGATCACTGTCATCGCCGTACTGATCATCGCCGCCCTGTGCGTGATCGCCCTGCTGGTCACCGGCGGAAACGACGACACCGGGTCCGGCACCCACGCGGTCACGTCGTCGGGCACGGTCAAGCCCACCTTCCGGACAAGTCCGAAACCCACCGCGCCCAGAAGCTCAGCTCAAAAAAGTGCGAGCCAAAAGAGCACAACCCAGAAGCGGTCTACCCAGAGCAGCAAGATCCCCACGCACGCGCTGGCCACACTCGAACTGATCGACGCCGGGCAGTGGCCCGACGCGGCCGACGCACCCGGTACCCGTGGCGGCATCAACTTCCGTAACAATGAAGGTCTGCTCCCGCGCACCGGATCCGACGGCCGCCGCCTGAGGTTCCAGGAGTGGGACGTGAACCCGAAGAAGCCGGGCCGCAGCCGCGACGCCGAACGCATCATCACCGCCGACGACGGCTCGGCCTGGTACACCGACGACCACTACCGTTCCTTCACCCGGATTCGAGGACCGAACTGATGGATTCCCCGATCTCGTTGCGCCAGTTCCTGATCAACGCCACCCACGACGGCCCGCCGATCGGGCTTCTCGGTTCGGCGCACATGCCGTCCCCCGGACGGCGCTTCTCGGTACGCACCGTCGACGCAGCCGGGATGACCACGCTGTCCGGACTGTTCACAGCGTTCTCCCGGGCCTGGGAGTTCGGCAAGTCGTTCGGCTACAACAAGGACTCCTTCGACGACTGCATGCGTGATCTCGACGGCCGGGCGCTCTCGGCCGGAGTGGTCCCGCCGACGGGCTATCTGACGCACATCTCACGCGCCCACAATCTGCTCACCGCGGACCTCGGGCAGCTCGACTGGTTCGCCTCGTCGTTGCTGTTCTACCGCGATCACTACGCCCACCAGGCCCATCCGTCCGCCACGTTCGCCGTCGTACTGTCGACGTCCGAACGTCGCCGCCCGATCGTCCGGACGCGCTGGGAGGCCGCCGGCGCCACCCTCGCCGAGATCGACTGACCGCCATGCGGATAGCCACGTGGAACGTCAATTCGATCCGTGCCCGCTCGGAGACCGTGGTGGCGTGGATGGAACGCCATGACATCGACGTGCTGGCGATGCAGGAGACGAAATGTCCCGACGACCAGTTCCCGGTGATGAGTTTCCTCGCGAGCGGCTACGACGTCGTGTTCTGCGGGCAGGGCGGATTCAACGGTGTGGCCATCGCCTCGCGGGTCGGCCTCGAATCGGTGCAGTACGGCTTCGACGGGCAGCCCGCATTCGCCGATGTGGGCGTCGAGGCACGGGCCGTGGCCGCGGTGTGCGACGGCGTGCAGGTGTGGAGCCTGTACGTCCCGAACGGACGATCGCTCACCGACCCGCACTACGCCTACAAGCTGGAATGGTTGTCGGCACTCGCCGACCGCAGCGCGCTGTGGCTCGCCCACGATCCGGCCGCGCAGATCGTGCTGGCCGGTGACTGGAACGTCGCACCCACCGACGACGACGTGTGGGACCGGACCTACTTCGAGGGCAGACCGCACGTCACCGAGGCCGAACGAGCTGCACTCGCCGCGTTCACCGGTCACGGGTTCACCGACGCGGCGCTCCCCTACGCGCCCGGCTACACCTGCTGGGACTACACCCAGTTGCGGTTTCCACGCGACGAGGGCGTGCGCATCGACTACCTGCTGTGCTCACCGGCGCTCGGTGACCGGGTGTTCGACGCCCATGTCGACCGCAATGCCCGCAAAGCCCGAGGTGCCAGCGATCACGCGCCGGTGGTCCTCGAGATCAGCTGAGGGCTGTGCGCCAGCACCGAGTCGATGATCTCCCCCGCACGGACCGCGATGTTGGACAACAGTGTCGACGACAACCCGTGCGTGGCCTCGGCGCCGCCGTTGAGGTAGACGCCCGCGCACACGTTGTCGACTGTGGCGAGCCGGTAATCGCGGCCCACGACCGGACCTTCGTCGTCGAATAGGCACGACTCCGACGCATCGCCGAGCAGGTCCCTGATGTTGCCCGGTGCGAAACCGGTGGCGCAGACCAGTGCGTCGACCCGGATGGTGTCCTCGGCACCGGTCATCAGGTTACGGGTGCCGACGCTGACCCCGTCGGCGTCCTCGACGGCGCCGGTGACCTCGGTGGTGCGGTGGATGAGCAGACGCCGGCTGCCGGTCACGCTTTCGTGGTACTCACGCCGGTACAACTCCTCGAGCAGGTCCATGTCGACCGCCGAATAGTTGGTGCTGCGGTGATAGTCCATCATCCGTTCCCGGACGTGGACGGGGGCCGAGTACCACAGGTCGACGGTGTCCGGGTCGAACACCCGGTTCGCAAACGGGCTGTCGTCCGACGGTGAGAGACCGAACTTGGTGTGCAGCAGGTGCACCCGCGCTTGCGGGTAGGTGCTGTGCAGATATTCGACCACCTCCGCGGCACTCTGGCCGGCACCGAGCACCGCGAACGCCCCGTTATGCGCCGACGGTATCCGGCCGATCCGGGTGAGGATGTCGTGATTGTGGAATATCCGGGCACTGGGCACGAGTCCGCAGGGAATCCTGCCGACGAGTCCGGGCGCGAAAAGTACGTTGCGGGCCCGCAATTCGAACGGACCGTCGGGGCCGTGACAGCTCACCACCACCTGATCGCCGTCGAAAGCGATTCGCTGCGCACGGGTTCCGTACCGGACGTCAGCACCGACGGTGTCCGCGGCCCAGGCGAGATAGTCCCCGAATTCGTGCCTGCTCGGAAAGAAGGTCTGCTGATTGATGAAATCAACCATCCGGCCTTTGGCGTGCAGATAATTGAAAAAGGTGTAGGCACTTCGCGGATTCCGCATGGTGGCAAGGTCTTTGGGAAAGGCTATCTGCATATTGGCACCCGGCAACATCATTCCGGGATGCCAGCTGAACTCCGGTTTGCTTTCCACAAAAGCCGCACTCAGTGCGGTACCGGACTCGGCGAGTTCTTCGAGAACGACCGCCACCGCCAGATTCGCCGGACCGAAACCGATTCCGACCACATCGAGGACATCGAGGACATCGGAGCCGAGAGTATCGGGACGGGCGGTCACAATGAACCTCTCGCGCCATCACTGCCGGGCTGCTGCGCAGCGACGATGAACGGCGCCAGGCCGACGAGCTTCTCGCAGGTCTCCTCGAACTCGCGATCCGGCCGGGACTGTTCGACGACACCTGCGCCCGACCGCAGCCACGCCTGCCCGTCCTGCGCGTACACCGATCGCAGCACCAGTGCCGCCTCCAGCTCGCCCGACGACGACGCGGTCATGATCGCGCCCGAATACAGGCTGCGTGGTTTCGGCTCGAGCCGATAGACGGCGTCGAGTGCGGGTGCTTTCGGAATACCCGAGGCGGTGATCGACGGGAACAGTACCGACAGCGCCACCCACGGCCCGGTGTCGGTGCGCAGCGTGCCCCGCAGCGTCGACGCCAGGTGCTGGACGTGACCGCGTTCGCGGATCGCCATGAACTCGGTGACCGCGGTGGTGCCGGGTTCGGCGATCGACTCGATCTCGCCGAAGCAGGCCCGCACCGACACCGCGTGTTCGGTGATCTCCTTGCTGTCGTTGAGCAGTTCGTCGCGCGCCGCCGCGTCCTCCTCGGGCGAGCGGCCCAGCGGCCGGGTCCCGGCGAGCGGTTCGGTGAGCACCTGACGGTCGGCCGTCGCCGACACCACCAGCTCGGGGCTGAAGCCGGCGGTCTCGATCCCGCCGAGCGACACCAGGTACGACCGCATCGGATTGTTGGCGACGCGGGCGCGTGCGTAGGTGGCGGGCATGTCGACGGCGAACGGGATGTCGACATGCCGCGACATGATGACCTTCTGGTACTTGCCGTCGGCGATCTCCGATACCGCCGCCGCTACAGAACCCCGGTAGTCGTACGGATCGGAGTCGATGTCGATGGGCGGTGTGGCGCGCTGCGCGTTCTCATGGGCGATGTCGCCGGCGGACCGGGCCACCGCAAGCAGTTCGTCATCGAGCCCGACCCCGCCGATGTCCACGCCCCCTGCGCCCGCACTCTCGATGCCGTGCGAACTCACCGTCAACTCGACCCGCGGGACGATGAGGTGCGCGAGCACCGCGTCGTCGGCGACCCGATCACCCAGGCCGTGATGTCCGGCGGCGAAGTCGAAGCCGACCCAACCGTAGAGCTGCCAATCGGCCATCGGCAGTGCCGCGACCGCCTCGGCGAGTGCGTCGACCGGACGGGCGCCGGGGTCGTCCGCCCAGCGTCTGCTTGTGGTGGTGTCACCCGTTGACACCGAGACATCCGTACCGGTCAGCACGATGCGGGCGGCCACGTCGGCGGCGAATATCCACCGACCATCGCGTTCGTAAACCACGTACTCGGCAAAACGGCCGGTCGCCGCCCATGCCGCACAGATCTGCGCCGGATCGGCAGGAGCCCCGGCTTCCGTGTGTGCGGCCACAGTTGAACTCGCGGTCACATTCACGCAGAAACTCCTCCCCTGCGGGGACTCAGGCATCACAGGACCTCGGTACGCCATGTTTAGGAGAGCCTAAGTTACCCATACCCGAAATGTGAAATCTCACGGACCAGATCACGACTCAGGACGGGCCTCTCGTTTCCAGCCAGTATGCCTGCGATTTGACGCCCCGCCTGCCCAGCTTGTAGTCGGCACGCAGGATCGCGGCGACCGCCCGTGTCTGCGCCGTGTCCAGCGCCACCCAGCCGAACTGCCCGGAAGCATCGAACGCCGCAGACCGCAGAGCAGCCACGATACCCGCCTCGCTGTCGCGCCGAACCCACCGAATCGTGTCGTGTGACCGCAACCGGACCGGCAGGTCCATGTCGGTGTCGTGGACCCACTCGAACCAGATGACCGCAGGCGCCCCGGACTCACCGAGTTCGTCGAGCAGAGAGTTGATCGCGGGCAGCGACGCCGCGTCACCCACGATCAGCCAGCCGGTCGGGGCCGGTTCCGGGACGGCGAACGCCGAGCGCAAAAACGTCGCCCCGAGCACGTCGCCGGGTTGTGCGGTGAGCGCCCAGCGGGCTGCCGCACCCTCGTGGACGGCGAACTCGACGGCGAAGGCGTCGGCGTCCGGATCGGGATCGATGATCGTGTATCCGCGCTGGTGGGGTCTGCCATGCCGGTCCTCGAACCACAGTCGCAGGAACATCGTCGGGTGATACGGCCGCTCGCGCAGCAGACCTCCACCGGAGAACTCGAGCCGCACATACCGGTCGGTGAGGTACCTCGCGGCGGACGTCACCGTCAGCCGGTAGTCGTCAGCGCCGAACGCCCTCAGGATCAGACCCTGGATGCCCCGGTCCCCGCCGACGCCTGTCTCGGTCACCCGCCCCAGGTTACTGGGGCCAGAACAAGATCAAGCCGGTGCCAGCTCGACGATGCCGGGATGGGCGTCGACGTAGCGTTTGGTGAAGCTGCAGACGGGCCGCAATTGCGCACCGCAGTGTTTGACGTAGGCCAGCAGACCCCGGACCAGTCGTGCCCCCAGGCCGTGGCCGGTGTACTCGTCGTAGATGACGGTATGCATCACCGAGATGGTTGGTTTGCCGTCGACAACTTCTGAGGAGTAGCCGAGTACGCCCACAAGGTCCCCGGCGACCCACAGCTCGAACCGATCACGCTCGGGGTTGTGTACCACCTGGGAGATCTGATGCAGTATCGCCTGGGCCGACTGGGTCGGTCGGACTGACTGGGTCTTGCGCTGCACTGGTTCTGCCTCTCCACACTTCTGGTGACTCACTGCTTGTGATACGGATCACATACTACCGGTGCTTGCTGCTTCTCGCATCGCGATCTTGCAGAGGAAAATCACGTGGGTGCAGATTGTGCGCTCACAGTGACCCGATGCCCGTCAGCGTCTACGATGGCCGTCGAGTCGCAGCCGCATCTGCTCAGCCACATCTGCTCAGCAACACCGGCTCGGCCACGCATTCGCGATCACACGCGATCACATAAATGAACACGCGGGGGCTCCCACGATCACCGGGGGCTGAGATGGCGGCAGGCGGCCGCCGACCGCCTGAACCTGTCCGGGTAATGCCGGCGTAGGGAGAGCACCCATGGGCACCAGCCTGCCTGAAACAAGCCAACCTGCTACAAGCCGACCTGCTACAAGCCAACGCGCGACAAGCCCGTCTACAGCGAACCGGCCTGGTACCAAACCACCCTCAACGAGCCTGCCCGCCACCAGCAGCACACCCACGAACGCACCGGTCGACGGCCGAGGCATCACCACCGGCCCCATCGCCGGTAGCCACAAGCACTACAAGGAGATCCAGGCCAGAAGGGACACCCACGGCACCGGATGCGCCCAAGGCGACAGGAGCGGCGAAGCCGGCGGGAACACCGAGGGCAATGGGCGCATCGGGGGCCATCAGCACGGAGGCACGCTGCGGGTGCCGCAACGACGCATCGCACTCACCAACGGTGACCACCTTGATGTGTATGACACCTCAGGTCCGTACACCGACCCGTCGGCCGACATCGCCGTCGAACGCGGTCTACCACCGACCCGGGACTCGTGGCACCGGCCCGAACCCGCCCCGGCCGACCCCCGCGCCGGTTCCACCCGGGTGGCATCCACCCAGTTGGCTTGGGCACGGGCGGAAATCGTCACCGACGAAATGCGTTTCGTCGCCGCCCGTGAGGGTTTCGATCCCGAGGTCGTCCGCGAGGAGGTGGCCGCGGGCCGTGCCGTGATCCCCGCCAACCACCGCCACCCCGAGTCCGAGCCGATGATTATCGGCAAACGATTCGCCGTCAAGGTGAACGCCAATATCGGTAATTCCGCTGTGCGCAGCGATATCTCGGAAGAGGTGGAGAAGATGGTGTGGGCCACCCGCTGGGGCGCCGACACCATCATGGACCTGTCCACGGGTAAGGACATCCATCTCACCCGCGAATGGATCATGCGCAACTCCCCGGTGCCGGTCGGCACAGTGCCGATCTATCAGGCACTGGAGAAGGTGAACGGCGATCCCACCAAGCTGACGTGGGAGATATACCGCGACACCGTGATCGAGCAGGCCGAGCAGGGTGTCGACTACATGACGGTGCACGCCGGGGTGCTGCTGCGGTACGTGCCGCTCACCGCCCGCCGGGTCACCGGCATCGTCTCGCGCGGCGGTTCGATCATGGCGGCCTGGTGCCTGGCACACCATCAGGAATCATTCCTGTACAACCACTTCCGCGAGCTGTGCGAGATCTTCGCCAGGTACGACATCACCTTCTCCCTCGGCGACGGCCTGCGACCCGGCTCCATCGCCGATGCCAACGACGAGGCCCAGTTTGCCGAACTGCGCACCCTGGGTGAGCTGACATCGATCGCGAAAAGCTATGGCGTGCAGGTGATGATCGAAGGTCCCGGCCATGTTCCGATGCACAAGATCGTCGAGAACGTGCGTCTGGAGGAGGAACTGTGCGAGGAGGCACCGTTCTATACCCTCGGACCGCTGGCCACCGATATCGCCCCCGCCTACGACCACATCACCTCCGCGATCGGTGCGGCGATGATCGCGCAGGCCGGTACCGCGATGCTCTGCTACGTCACCCCGAAGGAGCACCTGGGACTGCCCGATCGCGACGACGTGAAAGTGGGAGTGATCACCTACAAGATCGCCGCACACGCCGCCGACCTGGCGAAGGCACACCCCCGGGCACAGGAACGTGACAACGCCCTGTCGCAGGCACGTTTCGAGTTCCGGTGGACCGACCAGTTCAACCTGGCCCTCGACCCGGACACCGCCCGCGACTACCACGACGAGACACTGCCCGCCGAACCCGCCAAGACCGCCCACTTCTGCTCGATGTGCGGCCCCAAGTTCTGCTCGATGCGCATCAGCGCCGACGTCCGCGCCTATGCGGAGAAGAACAACCTGGTCACGGCCGAGGACATCGATCGCAAGATCGCCGAGGAGATGGCGGCGAAGTCCGAGGAGTTCGCCGAACAGGGCAACCGGGTGTATTTGCCCCTTGAAACCGTAGGTGTGGAATGACAACCGAACTACCCACCGCGCCCACGGGTCTAACCCCCGTCCGGGTTCTGACCGTCGCCGGTTCGGACTCGGGCGGTGGGGCGGGTATGCAGGCGGACCTGCGCACGTTCGCCACCCTCGGCGTTCACGGCTGTGTCGCGGTCACCGCGGTCACCGTGCAGAACTCCCTTGGGGTACAGGGCTTCCAGGAGATCGAACCGCAGATAGTGGCCGGTCAGATCACGAGCGTCGTCACCGACATCGGGATCGGCGCCGCCAAGACGGGGATGCTCGCGTCAAGCGCGATCATCGAGGCCGTCGTCGATGCCTGCGGCGGCCTGGACATCGGTGGAGACGGCGCCATCCCACTGGTGGCCGATCCGGTGTGCGCGTCGATGCACGGCGATCCACTCCTGGCGACCGGAGCCCTGGATGCGTTGCGCACCGTCCTGTTCCCGATCGCAACGGTGGTGACACCTAATCTCGACGAGGTGCGGCTCATCACCGGCATCGACGTGGTCGACGACGCGTCCCAGCGTGATGCCGCACGCGCCCTGCACGGGCTGGGTGCCCGCTGGGCGCTGGTCAAGGGCGGCCACCTGCGCTCGTCGGCACAGAGCCCGGACCTGTTGTTCGACGGCGCGCAGTTCCACGAGTTCACCCACTCCCGAATCGACACGCCCCACGATCACGGCGCCGGCGACACCTTGTCTGCGGCGATGGCATCGGCTCTGGCACATGGCTTTTCGATGCCGGATGCGGTGGCGTTCGGTAAACGCTGGGTGACCCGCGGGCTGGAGGCCGCCTATCCGCTCGGCGCCGGCCACGGACCGGTCAATCCCCTGTGGAAGGTGGGCTGAGTGCGGTCCCGACTCCGAAACCCGTTGCGGATCAGCGATACTGCGACGCGTATTCGGTGTTGGGCCGCATATCGATCGCAGACGACACCCGGTTGGTCATGTTGAAGAACGCGGCGGTTGCCGAGATGTCCCAGATATCACGGTCACCGAACCCCACATCCCGTAGTCGCTGCCGGTCGGCTTCGTCGAGTTTGGCGGGTTGTTCGGTAACCTTCTCGGCGAATTCGAGCATCGCCCGCTGCCTGTCGTCGAGCGCAGCCGATCGAAAGTTCATGACCAGTTGTTCGCCGAGCAGTGGGTCGCCGGACAGTTGCCGCACCGCCGCGCCATGCGCAGTGAGGCAGTAGTAGCACTTGTTGACCGACGAGACGACGACCGCGATCATCTCCCGCTCCAGTTTCGAGAGTCCGGAATCGCCGAGCATCAGATCGTTGTACATGCCGGTGAAGGCACGCAGCTTCTCCTCGTCGAAGGTGTATGCCTGCAGGACGTTCGGGACCATTCCCAGTTTCTCTTCGCAGATCGCGAAGTACTTGCGGGTGGCCTCGCTGAGTTCCTGCGCGGGCAGATCCAGGGCGGTGATCGGCTCAGACATTCGAACGACTCCGTTCAACTCGTCGGGTGACTCCCATCACACCGTAACCCCGACGCAGACCGGATCGGCGGCCCGCCCTGTCCATCCAGGCTCTATCGGGCTCGGTCAACCCTCCAGCGCGTAGAGGGCGGGAAGGTTGACGACGATCGCCTCCTGCGTGCTGCGGGCGATCACCACGACGGCCGGATTGTCCGGGTCGGGGTTCTCCTCGCGGTGCGGGACGAACGGCGGAACGAAGATGTAGTAGCCGGGCATCGGATTCTCCTCGGGTTCGGCGCACCTTGCGCCGACTATGCCACCGACCGGTGTGTCCCGGAAGGCCGTCCGTAAGCTCGACGGCCATGAGCGAATCCGCAGCCGCAGTCCGTGCCGTCGTGTTCGACGTCGGTGAGACCCTCGTCGACGAATCGCGGCTCTGGCTGCGGTGGGCCGACCGGCTCGGAGTCACCCCGCTTACGTTTCTCGGTGCGCTCGGGGCGTGTGCGGCCACCGACCGGCCGGTCGAGGACGCTTTTTCACTGGTCCGCCCGGATATCGATGTCGCCGCCGAGGATGCGGCGTGGGCGGCCGACGACCCGGCCGGGTTGCGCAATAGCTTCGACGCCGACGACCTCTATCCCGACGTGCGCCCCGCGCTGGCACAGTTGCGGACGTCCGGGCTGCGGCTGGTGATCGCCGGCAATCAGCCCCCGCGCGCACTCACCGCGCTGCGCGCAATGGACCTGCCGGTCGATGAGATCCGCAATTCCGCCGAACTCGGCGTCGAGAAGCCGGATCCTGCGTTCTTCAACGCGGCCGCCGAACTGGCCGGGGTGGCGCCGGAAGAGATCGCCTACGTCGGTGACCGGACCGACAACGATGTGCTGCCCGCTGCCGACGCCGGTATGCGGCCCATCCTGATCCGCCGCGGGCCGTGGGGATATCTCCATGCGCGCCGCCCCGAGGCGGCTCGGGCGACGGTCATCGATTCGTTGCTCGAGCTGCCCGGGCTGCTGGCGGGCACTGCCGTCCGGTAGCCTGCGACCTCTGCAATCACACAACCCACCGACTTGCGTATCGCTGATCGACTGAGGACACGATCCTGCCAGGCCCCTCGACGGTCGGTCGGCACAGGGGATCAGCGAAGCCCATCACACTATGGAGTTGTCAAGGAACATGTTGAGGCTGTGGGTATTTCAGGCGGCGACATCCAGGCGCATGGTGCGCCGGTTGTAGGCCGGGCGTGGCCGTCGACGTGGATCAACCGTTGCCGGTGGAATGAGCCAAGGGTGACGGTCGTAGCCGATGGTGACATCCCAACCGGCGTGGTGGATATCGTCGTGGCACGAGGTGCAGACCAGACATCCGTTGTCCAGGTTGGTTTCACCGCCCCGCGACCAGTGTTCGATGTGATGTACCTGGGTCCACGATGCCGGTGCACCACATTTGATGCACGCACCGCCGTCGCGGACGATGATCGCCTTGCGCAGGTGTGCCGGGAACAGCCGTCGGTCCCGGCCTATCTGCAGCGGGACGGTCTCACCGTCGACGATGATCGTGGTGATCGTCGCGTCGCAGGTGAGTTGTTCTGTGGTGGCCTGCGATACCGGCCCCACCCATGCCAGCGTCGACAGTTCCGGCGTGTCGGACGGAAGTGTCAGCAGGACTGAGGTTTTGGGTGCTCCGGCGAGCATTCCGAGTTCGTGTGCCGCCATCGCCGCGTCGAGTATCCGTTCGACGGCGTCGGCGCGGCGCCGTCCCGCGGGCCGCGCGTCGGGGGAGCCATCAGGCTCAGGCCGGACCTCCGAGAATGCGTCGACAAGCGTCGCAAACTTCTCACCGATAATCGCATCCAGATCGCCCCTGACCCGTGTCCGACCATCGGGGTCCACGGTCACACTGAAGTCATCGATGGCACGGTCCTCCGCCGGCGGCAGACCCGAATCCGATTCATCGGCAACGCTATTGCCGATTCTCCTGGCAGTGGCGGCGACCTCTGAGGGCGACACACCCGAAAATACTTGCGCCACCATCGAATTCTCAAACTCGAAGCGATCTTCGATGCCGAGTTCAGCACCTGCGCGTCGTTCGATGTGCGCGAGTCCTGCGACCACCGCATCAGCATGCTCGAGCGAGAAGTCCCCATCTCGCGTATGCCGACCGACATAGGCCAATCCGGGGAGCGACGTGCCGACACGCACCAACCGGGATGCGACCGACGGCGCACATCCCATGTCTATCAGTAACTTCCGCAACGATCCTCCCCATTTCCTGGTCACCCCGAGCCGATCGAGCACGCCCACCAGTACCGCGGCGTGATGATGTGCGACATTCACCAACGTCAGCATCTCGCGCAGTGCATCGAACGCGCCGCGCCCGTCCATCTCCTGACCGAAGTCAAGGTCGGCCAGTTCTGCGGTAACTCTCCCCAGGTCCATGCCACAACCATAGTCGAACATACTATCGATAGCAAGAGGCATGTCGACCAAATTCGTTCCTGCTCAATCTTTTCCATGAGCCTGATGAGCGAGCCCACGTACGACCACCACACTCTACCACCAATCTCTGATATTTATCAAATGTTGTCGATACAAATCGGATCCCTGATCATGACGGCCGAGCCCGTCTGGGGTGACGACTATCTCATCGACGAACTCCGTTTTGGCGGTAACCCAACCGTGGCAGACATCCCGGCCGCGCCGATACAGGTGCCGGTCGATCAGCGCAGCCTCTGTCGCCGGCGCATGTCCGGCGTACGCCCGACCTGATTGTTCTCGATCCACGCCGCGTCATCGGAATGCGCTTGTGTCCGATCGGGTTTCGCTCAGAGGGGAGAACTGCCCATCGATGGAGAGAACTACCCATTGTCGTTGGTGACTGGTCGGGCGATAGTTGTGATGTCCACAAAAACACTCCCAAAACACAGCAGGAGAAAACAATGAACATCACCAAGACCTCCGCAACCGGTGCCATGATCGCCGCCGCCGGTGCCGTTGCCCTCGGGTTCGCCGCTCCGGCCGCCAATGCCGCTGTGTTCCCGAACAATCCGGTCAACGTGACGCAGTGCTACTACCGCACCGCGACGCCGAGCCAGGAATGCCTGAACACCCCCTCGTACAACGTGAGGTCGAGCTCGGGCAAGTACGTGGTGCAGTTCCGGGCCAATCCCAGCCATTGCTCCAGCATGATCGCCCACATCATCGTTGACGGTACCGAGTGGGGCCGGCAGGTGCTCGGTCCCGGGCAGCGTGATGGCAGCTACTTCATGCAACTGTCACCGGGCACGCACAGGATCGGTGTGCGCGCCACCGGGATCCGGGGCGGCTGCAACACCGGCTCCCTGATCGGCTGGAGCGGTAACCTGCACTTCGAGACCGGCGCCGACGCCGACAACGGCATCGGCATCGGATAAACGGGCATCAGATAAACGGGCATCGGATAAACGGGCATCGGCTGAGCCCGGCGGTCGGTGACCGCGACAATATCAACACCGCACCACGCCCGACTGACCCGTGCCGCGACTCGAACTGCGTCCCGCGTATCGGATATCGCGATAAGCGATTCGCCGGACGAAGTCGGCGACGCGGGAGTGTGTCATCGGAGGAGCGAGGCTTGGCGTTCGCGTAGGTGGTTTTCCAGGTGAGCGGTGGTGCGATCGTCGAAGCCGATCTCGGCGCATCGCTCGATCCAGGGGGTGGCGGCCGAGGTGAGTGAGTCGAGCATCCGGGAGACCGCCCGTGGGCGTAGACCGAGGCGTTCGCCGGATTCGACGATGTGGGTGTGGGTCAACCGGTTGTTGCGGCCGTAGAGCATCATCGCCATCGGATCGCGCCAGCCCGCATACGGCTGCGTACACAGCAGGTCATACGACGGTGTGGGCAGCCAAAAGTCTTCTGGTGCATAGATGGACAGATTCTTTCCGTGCAGATCACCGTTGCCGATGAGCCACGAGAACGACACCGTCTGCAACAGTTCGAGCGTTGCGGCTGCTGCCGAACCTCCGCCGTCCGCGCAGGCGCGGGACAGTTCTTTGATGGCGGTTTCGGTCTTGAGACGGTACTTGCTCGCCGGGTACGCGCCGGCCACCTGACAGGCGTCTTCCTGAGGAATCCGGCGTCCGTCCGGGGTGCGGTCGAAGCGGGCGACCAGCAGTGCACTGACCCCGTTGACATCGTGGACGACCTCGTGGGTCGGGGTGCGCAGACCGCAGCCGCGGGCCATGCGAAGGAAGAAGTCCTCATTCTCGGCGATCCGTGGGTAGCGGGCCGGGCTGAACTTCAAGATCGCGGAGCCTGAGGTTCGGCGAACCGTCGTGGTCAGCCGCTGCGCCGACACCTTCGGCTGCACTCCCGAAAGTGCAATCGGGTCGACGTCGATCGTCTCGCCGAGCGATACCGCGAGCCTGCTGAAATCGGCGACTTCGGGATTGTCGACCGCAGGTTCGACGCCGATCGGTGCCGTGCCTGCGGGTGCGATACGGACGTTGCCGATGGTGTCGGCGCCAACGGAGAGCAGAAGCGTCAAATGGTCGTCGGCGGACGTCTTGGTCGAGGCGATGGCGGCATCGAGCCGCGCCCCCTCAGGTAGGAGTCCGGCGAAGAACGGAGGCACCGCACCACCGTCGGCGGTCGCCTGCCGGAATGTCGGGGTAGACAGCAACGTCCACGCCACGGATCGGTTGCGGACTTCTGTATCACGATGCGCGTCAAGGAATTCGGTGTGGTACCGGAAGGTCACCCGGTCGCGGTCGTCGCGGAGCAGAACAGCTGCTCGCGCGTCGTTGATATAGACGTCCGCCTGCCTCATCTGGCGAAGTTCCGCGGGTGCGGTCATCATCGCGCTTGCCCCGGCCGCAAGACGCCGATGTGGAGGCCGAGTACTTCGGCGACGGCTGTGAGGGCTTCGAGCCGGATCGAGCCGCTGCCGTATTCAAGGGCCTGGACCGTCGACCTGGAAACTCCGCTCAGGTCGGACAGAGTCTGCTGGGTGAGGTTCAGTCCTCGTCGGCGATCGGCGATCGTGGCGCCAATGCTTGTCAAGGCGGGCACAGTTGACCGCTGACGTGGGGTCGTCCGTCGTGGTGCACCCATACAGTCTCCTATGCCTTGTATTTCATGCGTAAGCCTAGATCCATCGTGCCTTCATCGTGCCTCCTGAGTCTATGCTTTGCTTCTCAAGCATAGTAAGTCGCTCGTTGCGCCTTGTGTCACGCTCGCGCTGTAGCTGAGCGGGAACCATCGATGCGGTGCCGTGGGACGTTTGGGGTCGGAATGCGATTGTGCCCAATCAGCTCTTGTTCGGAGGGGAGATCTGCCCATTGATGGAGAGAACTACCCATAGTCGTTCACCGATGGCCGTGAGGGGGACCGAGCCAGAGCGACGGCAGCTACTACATGCAACTCTCGCCAGGAACCCACAAGATCGGTGTGCGTGCCACCGGTATCCGGGGCGGCTGCAACGTCGGCTACCTGTCGGCGTGGGGTGGCAACCTGCGCATCGAGACCGACGCCGACAACGGCATCGGGTAACGGGCATCGGGTAACGGGCATCGGGTAACGGACATCGGGTAACGGGCATCGGGTAACGGGCATCGACTGAGCCCAGCGGTCGGAAGCCGCGACGATACAACACCCCACCGGCGGCGAACGCGAGAAGCATTCGCCGCCGGTCTTGGTGCTGTATGTACTCCGGCACAGTCCGGGAAGACTCGCGTCAGCCGATCCTCACCAGTTCGCTGCAGGCGGTCGAGTTGGGGGACCGAGCTTGCCCAGCGTCGGTAGACAACACCGAGTCAGCAGGACCGAGGTTCCCGCTGGAAGGATGTCAGGATGTCCGGGACACGCCGGAGGTTGGACGCGGTCGTCCCCGCCAGTCCGGGTTTCGCAGCCACGAGCGCCTGGAAGACTTCGTCCTTGGAGTAGTGGTAGGCGGAGACGTTCTACCTGACGTCAATCTCAAGCAGAGGGGCCTCCTCGACTTTCACACTATCGGGACTGCGCTGGCGCGACGGCTGTGAGGCCGAGATAGTGCGCGAGGGCCAGCTCCACCTGTGCCAGTTCGTCGCGGGAGAGGTAGTCGACTGGATCGCCGACCAGGTAGTCGGTGTCGATGGACCGGATCTGATCGATCAGCATCGTTGTCGTTCGCCCCGCGATCTCCAGTTCGGGCCGGTGGATCGCCGGTCGGGCGGAAGTGGACGTCGGGATGACCGTGACCACCGACAGAGGTGATTGCGATGGGGAGATCACCAGACCGAGCCGCCTGCCGCGCTGTTCGCGACCGCGCGCCTGGCCGAGGTCGATGCGGTACACCGCGCCCCGGATCACCAGGCTTGAGGTTCGACGTTGATATCTTCGCCGGTGAGTTGTTCGGCGTCGGCGCGGAACTGTTCGAGCCACCGTTCGTGGTCCAGCAGCCGTAGCGCCCGACGCAGCGTGTCGGAGGTACTTTCCCCGGTCCGCGCAGCCGTGCGGAGTATGCGCTCGTCCTCGGCAGTGGGCCGGAATCCGATTGTTGACATACCCTCATCGTACTGCTTTGTTCAACATTTGTTCTACAGACTTGGCATGCACATACCCGACCACGATTTCAGCTGGTCGCACAAGCAGAACTCGAACGACGACGACGCGACACGACCACGCACCCACACGCCGGGGCGTACCACCCCGGGCACATCGACACCCCGCACTTCGACACCCCGCACTTCGACACCGGAGCGCACCACCACGCCGCAGGCGGTGACCTCGCCCACGACGGGCGATGTCTACTACGGAAACTGCTCGGAGGCCCGGGCAGCGGGTGCGGCGCCGGTCTACGTCGGGCAGCCGGGCTACCGGCCCGCTCTCGACCGAGACGGCGACGGCGTCGGCTGCGAAAGCTGAGCGCTCCACACAAACGCACTGGACCGAAAGGCCCGAGTTCCAGTTCAGCAGGGAATGGCGGCAGATGTTCCGCGGGTGGTGCCGGGCGCACCGGCTGACCGCAGCCACGCCGCGAACACTTCTCGCGCATGGTCGGCCAGTTGTGGTCCGTACCGCCCGGCGTCGGCACGGATGGCCGCCGGGTCGATGCCGTTGGTGGCCAGTTCGTGGGCGTGTCCGATGAGCCATTGCTCGATGCGGTCGTGGTCGGCTTCGAGATGGAATTGGAGGGCGAGGACGGCCGGACCATAGTCGAATGCCTGATGCGGGAATCCTGGGGTGGATGCCAGTAGCCGGGCGCCGTCGGGGATGGCGAACTGGTCGCCGTGCCAGTGCAGTACGGGCACCTGCCCGAGCATCGCGAGCGGATTGTCCGGGACATCGGCGAAAGTCAAAGGTGCATAGCCGATCTCGATGCGTCCGGTGGGTTCGACCGCCGCACCCAGTGCCGCGGCGATCAGTTGCGCACCCAGACATACCCCCAGCGTCGGCAGGCCGCGGTCGATTCGCTCAGCGATGGCCGCGATCTCGTCGGTCAGGTAGGGGTAGGCGCGCTGGTCGCCCACCCCGATGGGGCCGCCCAGGACCACCAGCAGGTCGGCGTCGTACACGGCGTCCGGGTCAATGCGGTCGATGCCGGCGTCGACGTAGTCGATCCGGTAGCCGGACTCAATCAGCACCGGAGCGAAGATGCCGAGATCCTCGAACAGGAGGTGTCGGATCACGAGGACTGTCGGGGTGGCGGACATGGCTTACTGGTGCTCCTTCGTCGAGGGCCGAACGCAATCGGTATACACCAGCCAACTACAAGAACGGTGCACGCACTGAAGTGGCGGCGGTGTCAGAGCTGGGGGATCACCTTTTCGGCGAGGTCGGTGATGGTGCGCATGGTGATGTCGGCGTCGGCGATGGCCTCGGCGTAGAACGCGAGACGCCTGGCGCCGGTCGTCTCGATGAACCGGCCGAGCCCGTCGACGACCTGCTCGACCGAGCCGACGATCGCGGCGTGCACGGCCATCTTCACCTGATCTTCGGAGGTGAGCGGCTTTCCGTCGGGACCGACGTGAAACTCGGGGGCCTGCGGGACGTGCGGATGGTCGCCGTCCTTGAACGATTGCAGCGCAACCTTTTCGAGCCGATGCCGAATGTCGGGGTCGTCGTCGACGATGACGGTCAGGGTGTGCAGGTGCCGGGGATCACCCACCGGATCGAATGACCGGTAGGCCTGTTCGATCTGTACCCGCGGCTCAGCGGGCATCGCGAAATAGTGTTGCAGCGCAAGACCATTGCGAGCGGCCAGCTCCAGGCCGGCCGCACCGGTGGTGCCGAGTAACAGTTCCGGATGCGGCTGCGTGAGCGGCGCGGGTTGCAGGTCCGACTCCGGCGCCCAGTGGGTGAGGATCTGCCGCGCACTCGACGCCGGCTCGTCGTCCCAGCGGGCGAAGTCGACGCCGAGCACATCGTAGTCCTTCCGATATCCGCCCCGGCCCAGACCGAGGCTGAACCGGCCGCCGCTGAGTTGGTCGAGCAGCGCGGACCGTTCGGCCATCTCCACCGGATGCAGCAGCGGCGACAGCGTGACCGCGGTGCCGACGCGGATCCGTTCGGTGCGGCCGAGCAGGAATCCGGCGGTGGTGAGCGCGCTCGGGTTGATGCCGAATCGGATGAAATGGTGTTCGGTGACCCACAATTCGTCGTAACCGAGTTGTTCGGCGGCATCGGCCTCGCGCAGCGTCAGGTCGAACACCCCGGCCGTGGTGGGCGCGAGGTTGGCGCCCATGTTCAGGAACAGTCCGAAGGTCCGGTCGCTCACACCTGTGATAGCGGTCATGGTTCGAGGTTAGCCAACCCTAACTAACCTGTCGATAGTCAGCATTCGACGATATTGAGCGGCACGTGCACGGCAAGTCCGCCCGTTGCGGTCTCCTTGTACTTACTGTGCATGTCGCGGCCGGTATCCCGCATGGTCGCGATCACCTGGTCGAGACTGACCCGATGGGTGCCGTCGCCGCGCAACGCCATGCGGGCGGCATTGATGGCCCTACCCGCCGAGATCGCATTGCGTTCGATGCACGGAATCTGGACCAGTCCGCCGATCGGGTCACAGGTGAGACCGAGGCTGTGTTCCATCGCGATCTCGGCGGCATTCTCGACCTGTGCCGGTGAGCCGCCGAGGACCTCGGCCAATCCCGCGGCGGCCATCGCGGCAGCCGACCCCACCTCGCCCTGGCAGCCGACGTCGGCACCCGAGATCGACGCGTGCTCCTTGATCAGCGCGCCGACGGCACCCGCGGTGAGCAGGAACCGCACGGTCACATCGTCGTGGTCGGCGCGTCCCGCGGACGTGTAGCGACGCGCGTAGTACAGCACGGCGGGCACGATGCCGGCGGCGCCGTTGGTGGGAGCGGTGACCACCCGCCCACCTGCGGCGTTCTCCTCGTTGACGGCCAGCGCCACCAGGTTCACCCAGTCCTCGGCGAACTCCGGCGCCCGGTCGGGGTCCTCGTACACCAGCCGCTGCCACCACGCCTTCGCCCGGCGCTTGACGTTCAGACCGCCCGGCAGGACACCATCGGTTCTCATACCGCGACGCGCACATTCGTGCATCACGTCGGCGATCTCCAGCAGATACTTGGCGACGTCGTCGCGCGAGCGGTGCACCGCCTCGTTCGCGAGGGTGATGTCGGCAATCGAGCACCCCGACGATGCACACAGCTCAAGCAGTTCCCGGGCATCCGAATAGGGACATGGGACAGTGTCGGCGGCGGGTCCACGCGACGACGCGGCGGCCCACTCCGATGCCGTGACGACGAAACCACCGCCCACCGAGAGATAGGTTTCCTCCGCACTGGGTGCAGGGTCAATTCCAAAGGCACGCAATGTCATCGCATTCGGATGCTCGGGCAGGTACGTATTCGCCCGGCAGACGATGTCGTCGGTGGTGAACGGGATCTCGATCAGGCCGCCGATCCGGATCCGGCGGTGCACCGCCATCCAGGCGAGCCGCTGCTGTTTGGTGTCGGTGGAGATCGTCTCCGGCCGTAGTCCCTCCAGCCCGAGGAGGACGGCGTCGAGGGTGCCGTGACCGGCGCCGGTGGCGGCGAGGGAGCCGAACAGTTCGGCCTCCACCCGGATCGGCTCGACGAGCAGACCGCGGTCGGCGAGGTCGGCGACGAAGCGCTGTGCGGCGCGCATCGGTCCGACGGTATGGGAACTCGACGGTCCGATACCGATGCTGAAAAGCTCGAAAACACTGACAGTCATGGCTTTGACCTCGATGGATAGTGTACTGCGGATTCTTCTCCCCGATGGCTGCAAGTTCTGGAGTCCGATTGACAACGCAACGGACAGGCTACACCATTGTTGCATGACACGCGCTTAGTTGCGCTGGTCGCAACAACTGTTAGGTCCGAACACTCACCTCTTCGTGATCGACTTCTGATCTCACACACCAACCGACATGCAAGGACAGCCCAGATGACAGCCCCCGGAGCAGATCTGCCACAGCATCCGGACTTCTTGTGGCACAACCCCGATCCCCGGCCGAACTACGACGTGGTGATCGTCGGCGGTGGTGGACACGGCCTGGCCACCGCGCACTACCTGGCCCGCAATCACGGGATCACCAACGTGGCTGTGCTCGAACGCGGTTGGCTCGGTGGCGGCAACATGGCGCGCAACACCACCCTGATCCGCTCCAACTACCTGTGGGACGAGAGCGCTCGCATCTACGAACACTCGCTGAAGCTATGGGAGGGCCTCGAGGACGAACTCGGCTATCAGATCCTGTTCAGCCAGCGCGGCGTGCTCAACCTCGCACACACCGAACAGGACGTGCGTGACAGCATCCGCCGCGTGGAAGCCAACCGGCTCAACGGAATCGACGCCGAATGGCTCGACCCCCAGCAGGTGGCCGACGTCTGTCCCATCGTCAACGTGTCCCCGAACATCCGTTATCCGGTGCTCGGCGCCACCTTTCAGCCACGTGGCGGCATCGCCAAACATGACTATGTGGCATGGGGTTTCGCCCGCAGCGCGGTCAACGCCGGCATCGACATAATCCAGAACTGCGAAGTCACCGGCTTTGCCACCGACGGCGGCCGGGTCACGGCGGTCGAAACCTCCCGCGGACGCATCGGAGCGGGCCGGGTGGCGTTGTGCGCGGCCGGACACACCTCCACGCTCACCGACCGGCTCGGGGTTCCGGTGCCGGTGCAGTCCCATCCGCTGCAGGCGCTCGTCTCGGAGTTGCTTGAGCCGATCCACCCGACGGTGGTCATGTCGAATGCGGTGCACGTGTACGTCTCCCAGGCGCACAAGGGTGAACTGGTGATGGGTGCGGGCGTGGACTCGTACAACGGGTACGGGCAGCGGGGCGCGTTCCACATCATCGAAAGGCAGATGGCGGCGGCCGTCGAACTGTTCCCGGTGTTCGCGCGCGCCCGGTTGCTGCGCACGTGGGGCGGCATCGTCGACGTCACGCCCGACGCCTCTCCGATCGTCGGTACCACCCCGTACGACAATGTCTACCTCAACTGTGGCTGGGGCACAGGCGGATTCAAGGCGACACCGGGGGTGGGCTGGTGTCTGGCGCATACCGTCGCAACCGGTATGCCGCACGAGATCAACGCCCCGTTCACGCTGGAACGCTTCTACACCGGTGCGCTCATCGACGAACACGGCGCGGCCGCCGTAGCTCACTGACCTACAGCTCACTGACCTGAGAGATATTGCGATGCAACTGATTCCATGCCCTCACTGCGGGCCCCGCGAGGAAACCGAGTTCCACTACGGCGCCGCGGCCGGTATCGACTACCCGGAGAACCCGGCCGGACTCGACGACACCGAGTGGGGCCGATACCTGTTCTTCCGACCCAACCCGAAAGGTGTTCTGGCCGAACGCTGGTGCCACGTCGCCGGCTGTCGGCAGTGGTTCACCGCCGAACGCGATACCGTGACCTACACATTCCGTGCCTCGGCAGCCAAGGATGATGAATCATGAGCCAGTCCAACCGCATTGCAGCGGGAGGCCGGGTCGATCGCGATCGGCCCGTCGACTTCGTCTTCGACGGTGTGACCTACACCGGATACGCCGGGGACACTCTCGCCTCGGCGCTGCTGGCCAGCGGGGTGCGCACGGTCACGACCAGCGTCAATCTAGGCCGCCCACGCGGTATCAGCGGATCATGGGCCGAGGATGCCACCGCCCAGGTCGGTATCGACGCACCCTTCATCGAGCCGATGGTACCGGCGACCACCGTCGAACTGTGTCCTGGTCTTGTGGCGCACGGGGTTCCGGGTTGGGGAAGGCTCAGTACCGAACCCGACACCGCACGTTACGACAGGCTCCACCACCACCCCGACGTGCTGGTCGTCGGGGCCGGTGCGGCCGGCCTCATGGCGGCGTTGATCTGCGCCCGCGCCGGGGTGTCCGTCCTGCTCGTCGACGAACGCAACGAACCGGGTGGGTCGACACCGGGTGCCTCGTGGGTTGCCGCTGCCGTCGCCGAGTTCGACGCATTCGAACGCACCACCAGACTGGTCCGCACCACCGCGTTCGGTGGCTACGACGACGGTTTCGTGCTGGCCGTCGAGCACCGTACCGACCATCTCGGGGATCAAGCACCCGCACATGTCTCGCGGCAGCGTTTGCACCGCATCCGGGCCCGGCACATCATCATCGCGGCCGGTGCGCATGAACGTCCGATCGTGTTCGCCGACAACGATCTTCCCGGGGTGATGCTCGCCGGATCCGCCGCCGACTACGTTTGCCGGTACGGGGTGCGCCCCGGGTCCACTGCCGTCGTCTACACCGCCTGCGACTCCGCCTATGAGGCCGCGTTCGCGCTCTCCGGTGCCGGCACAACGATTTCCGCCATCGTCGACACCCGGGACGAGGTCGCGTCGGACCTGCTCGACGAGGCTCGTAAGCTGCGGATTCCCGTCCACCCGGGCGGCTATGTGGTTCGCGCGTTGGGAGCCGCCACTCACCAGACCCTTCGTGACGCCTCGCCTAACGGCTCGGCTCCTCAGGGATCAAGAGGCACCACCACGACCGACAAACCACACAAAACAAGAAACACCACCACAACCAACGAACCACACAAAACAAGAAACACCACCACAACCAACGAACCACACGAATCATGGGTAACCACAGACGAATACGCGGCGACCTTCTTGATCCCTGAGGCCGAAGCGACGAAGGAGCGAGGGTCTCGAAGGGTCCGGCGACCAGAGGCACATGAGGTGATCGGGGCGGAGATCAGTGCACCGGGACTGAACACCGGGACCGTGATCGATTGCGACACCATTCTGGTGAGTGGAGGATGGAATCCGGCGGCGCACCTGTGGAGTCAGCTACGGGGCACGATTGCATTCGACGAGACTGCGGCGGCGTTCCTTCCGGTGGGTTCACTTATGAACGTCGAGATCGTCGGCGCGGCAGCGGGTTTGCTCACCGAGAGCGGCTGTCTCACCGACGGCCGCCGAGGTGCGCTGGCGGCGCTGCGCAAGATGGGCATACCGCTACCCGAATTCCGGGGCGTACCGAAGACACCCGAACGCACCCCGGCGGCGACGGCGATCTGCTGGCGTAGTCCCGGCGACCCATCCACTGCGACAACCTCATTCGTTGATCTGCAGCGTGATGCGACGGTCGCCGACATCGCCCGCGCCATAGGCGCAGGCATGCGGTCGGTGGAGCACGTCAAGCGGTACACCACCATCGGCACCGCCCACGATCAGGGCAAGACCTCGGGGATCGTGTCGTCGGGCATCGTCGCCGACTTGCTCGGGGTTCCGGTCGCCGGCGCGGGCACCACCACGTTCCGTCCGCCGTACACACCGGTGTCGTTCGCTGTGCTCGCCGGACGTGATCGGGGTGATCTTTACGATCCCGTGCGGCGCACCCCCATTCACGACTGGCATGTCGAATCGGGGGCGGTGTTCGAGGACGTCGGCCAGTGGAAACGGCCCCGCTTCTATCCGCGCGTCGGCGAGGACATGGACGCGGCGGTCCTCCGCGAATGTGCCGCGGTCCGTTCAGGTGTCGGCATTCTCGACGGGTCGACGCTCGGTCTGATCGAGGTGGCCGGACTGGATGCCCCCGCGTTCATGGACATGCTTTACACCAACCTGATGAGCACGCTGAAGCCCGGCAAGATCCGCTACGGGGTGATGTGCGGCGCGGACGGGATGGTGATCGACGACGGCACGGTGATGCGGCTCGCAGACGATCGCTATTGGGTGTACACGACCACCGGCAACGCGGCGTCGATCCTGGACTGGATGCAGGAGTGGCAGCAGACCGAGTGGCCGCAGCTGCGGGTGTTCAGCACCTCGCTGACCGATCACATGGCCACGTTCCCGGTGGTCGGGCCTCGCTCCCGCGAGGTGATCGGTGCCGTGTTCGGCGAGCTCGACGTGGCCAATGACGCGTTCGCGTTCATGGATTGGCGGGACACCACCTTCCGCGGCGTGCCGGTGCGGGTGGGACGGGTCAGCTTCTCCGGCGAACTCGCGTTCGAGGTGAACGTTCCCGCCGGGTACGCACGCGCTGTGTGGGACGCCCTCGTCAAGGCCGGTACGTCGTACGGGATCACTCCGTACGGCACCGAGGCGATGCACGTCCTGCGAGCGGAGAAGGGCTATCCGATCATCGGGCAGGACACCGACGGCACCGTCACACCGCACGATCTCGGCCTGGGCTGGGCGGTGTCCAAACGCAAACCCGACTTCATCGGAAAGCGTTCCTATGCAAGGCAGTCCAATCTGGACCCGAACCGCAAACAACTCGTCGGACTGCTGCCGGTGGACGCGACCACCCGGTTGCCGGAGGGGTCACAGGTGATCGACCACAACCCCGATCGGGTCGTGCCGCCGGCCCCCGTGCCGATGCTCGGGCACGTCACCTCCAGCTACGACAGCGCCGAGCTCGGCCGGCCGTTCGCACTGGCCCTCGTCGGCGGCGGCACCGGACGCATCGGCACCCGGCTCGACGTGCCCGTCGGCGATCGGCTCGTCGAGGGCGAGGGCCCCCCCCCCGTGTACGTCGATCCCGAAGGAGCCCGCCCCGATGGCTGAGATACCCATGATCACGCCCCTGGCAAGCTGGGCGTGGCGCTTCGCGGCGCTCGCACCGGCCGTGCTGGTCTCCGAAACACCGGTCGCGGCAATCAGTGTGCGCACCACCGACCCCGGCGTGATCGACGCACTCACCCTGCCCGGTGCGTGCGCGATCAGCTCCGCCGACGGCACCGACGCGATCTGGCTGGGACCCGACGAGTGGCTGCTCACCCGCCCGGGAATCGCTGCGCACGACTGGCTCCCCGTCCTGCAGACATCGGTGGACGCCGGCAAATCCGCGCCGGGCGGAACCTATCTCGCCGACACCACCGGCCAACGTACCCGCATCACCCTCGATGGACCTTATGCCGCAACGGTTCTGGCGCACGGATGCGCGATCGACCTGTCGCCGGGCCGATTCGGGGACACCGCCGCGGTGCAGACCTTCCTCGCTCAGGCCGGCGTGATCGTGCACCGCGAGAACAGTGGTTTCGCCTTGTACGTACGCTCCTCGTTCGCCGACTATCTCGCCGCGTGGATCGTCGACGCCGCAACCGAATACACCGCCACAACCGAGTCCCCCACCGCCCAGCGCAGCGGAATGTCCGCAAGGATGCTCTGATGACCAGCCCGAAAGAGACGGACAAGACCGATACCACGGGAGGTGACCGGCAGACCGGGAGCACCGTCCAATCCGTCGACCGGGCACTGCAGATCCTCGAACTCATCGGCCGGGCCGGGTCGGCCGGCGTCAGCGACCTGGCGGGGCAACTGGGCGTCCACAAGTCGACGGTGTCGCGGCTCGTCGCATCGCTGGAAGCACGCGGATTCGTCGAACAGGTGCCGGGCGGGCGCGACTACCGGATCGGTTTCACAGTGGTGCGCCTGGCCGGAACCACCGCCGCCAAACTCGACCTCGCCACGTACGGCCAGGACGTGTGCAACCGGGTCGCCGCCGCCACCGGCGAAACCACCAACCTTGCGGTGCTCGACGGCACGCAGGCCATCAACGTCGTCGAAGCACTGGGCACCGCGAGCGTCGCGATGCACACCTGGATCGGACAGGCGACCCCCGCACACGCCACATCGTCGGGCAAGGTGCTGCTCAGCGCGCTCACCACCGCGCAGCTCCGCGACCTCCTCCCGGCGCGGCCGGCGGCGTACACCGACAACACCGTCACCGACCGCACGCGACTCATAGACGAACTCGGCGTTGTCGCCGAACGCGGCTGGGCGGTCGCCGACGAGGAACTCGAGGTGGGAATGGTGGCCGTCGCGGTCCCCGTGCGCGACCACACCGACGGCATCATCGCCGCGCTGACCATCACCGGACCTCGCTACCGGATCGATCCCGCCGACGCCCCCACGATCGCCGCCGGCCTGGCCGCGTCGGTGGCCGAACTGAGCGCGAAGTTCGGCCACACCGGCACCTGACCCGACCGCTCCGCCGACCCAGGCCATTCGATCCGTGGCGCAATTCTGTGATTGCCGTCACAATACCTACATGACTGACACCGGTGTTCTCGCGAAGATCGAGGCAGAGGCGGCCCAGTACCTGTCCGCCGGCGAATGGACACACGCACTCGCCGAGTATTCGGTGCTGCGGGAGATCCGATCCCGCCGCGAAGGCCCCTACTCGGTCACCTACCTGTCCAACCTGCACGATTGCGTGCGGTGCATGTCGCAGCTGGCGCTGTGGTCCGACAGCGACCAAGCGTGCCGCGAACTGCACAGTAAGTACGTCCGGACGCACGGCCGCGGGCAGGCGTCGACCGTCGACGTCGCCAAGCACTGGGCGTGGGCGCTCGTGCATCTCGGGCAACTGCCGCCGGCGACGGGTCTGTACCTGATGACCGCCGACGCACTCTGGGACACCGACCCCGCGCAGGCAAGACGACTTCTGGGCGCGGCTGCCGCCTACCGAACGCGCGCCGGCCTGGACACGCCGACCTCTCCCCGGCCGCTGCTGCACGAACCGGACGTGACCGCGGCCCTGGCCGACCTGACGGCCTGGCTGGCCGAAGCCGCAGGCGACGACCGGGTCACTCTGACCATCGACGGTCTGGCCACCGAGATCGGCTGAGCACTCCGCCGCCTGTGGATGGAACCTTGCCACCACTCCGCACATCGGTATGGTGATCAGTATGGCGAGTTCGCAGAAGGTGACAGTGACCCTACCTGTCGAGTCGGTGCAGGCGATCCGCGAGTTGGTCGCAGAGGGCAAAGCCGACAGCGTGTCCGGATTTGTGCAGCACGCCGTCGCGGTCTCGCTCGACGACGTGGCCGGATGGGGTGCGATGCTCGCACAGGCACTCGAAGAAACCGGTGGCCCGCTCACCGCGGAAGAGCGGGAATGGGCCGACCGCATTCTCGGTGTGGATGATTCCGTCGCGTGAACGGTGTGACGCTCGACGCGGGCCCGCTGATCCAACTCGACCGCGGACGGCGGCAGGTCATCGCCTTGCTGGCCTTGGCAACCGAGCGTGGAGGAATCATTACGATCCCTGGATCTGCCCTCGCGCAGGCGATCCGAGACCCTGCCCGGCAGGCACGACTCGCCCGGTTGGTGCGTCAACCGCGCACGAACGTGGTACCGCTCGACAAGGTCGACGCAACGAACGTAGGACGGTTGTTGGCCGCGAGCGGCACGTCCGACATCGCAGATGCACACGTCATCGTTTGTGGGCGGCGAGCCCGCCAGACAATCGTGACGAGCGACCCGGACGATCTGCGCGCGCTCGATCCCTCAATCGACCTCATCACGGTGTGAAGCGACACCGACCGCAACGCACCCCCGTGCAATAGTGCTCCGGTCCCTTGCATAGTGTGCGAAGGAGGACCGATTTGAGGAGTGTTGATGACCGACGGACCTGTGCTCGCGTTCTTCACCGAGGATTCCGGACGGTTCCTGCCGCTTCCGCTGGCGCGCAGCCTGTGGGCCGCCGACTCCCTCACCGGCCCCGCGGTCTGCGGTATCGCCGCTCGTGCCGCCGAAACCGGCTACGGCGAAACCGGATTCCGGCCGGTTCGATTCACCGTCGACCTGTTCAAGATGGCCCGCGCGCTGCCCACCCGCACCGTCGGCCGGGTGCTGCGCGACGGTGGGCGGATCAGGGTCATCGAGGTCGACGTGGTGCAGGATAAGCCGTCGGGCGCGAGCACCGAGGAGGTCGTGGTCGCCCGCAGCACGACGGTGTTCCTGCGCGAGTCGGCCAACCCGCCCGGCAAACGCTGGCGCAACCCGGCCGACGACATCGTCGCCGCCGACACCCCCACCCCGCAGCAGCAGGACGCCGCATCGAACGAGTTCAACGGGGAGGGCCCGTGGGATCCGGCCCTCGCGCCGTGGTTCTATTCCGGCGGCACCTGGTCCAACGACATGGGCACCAACCAGACCGACGGACAGAAGGCCGTGTGGAGCCGATCGGCGCAGGTCGTCGAAGGTGAACCGCCCAGCCCGTTCCAGCGCACCGTCATGGCGTCGGAGGCGACGAGCCTGATGGGCAACTGGGGTACCGAGGGCATCGCGTTCATCAACTGCGACCTCACCGTCGCGCTGAGCCGGCTGCCCGGCGACGGCCGCATCCACGTGCGTGCCGAATCGCACACCGAACACGACGGCATCTCCACCTCGTCGACGGGCCTCTACGACGCCGACGGACGGTTCGGCACCGGACTGGTCACAGCCGTCAACAACGTCGCCGCCCAGATCGACTTCGCGAAGGTCGATATGACCGGCCACTACGCCGAAAGCTGAGCCCGCCGACGGCCAGTTGCCCGGATACTCACCGCGGTCGGGTATCCGGGCGGACCCGATCAGACCGCGGCAGCCGGTGCCCGCTTGGGCAGCGTGAACAGGTTGGCGATGCTCATGGCGATCAGCATGATCGCCGACACCCAGACCAGGGTGGCCAGGGCGACCCAGGAGAAGGCGATCATCACGATGCCGGCGATCACCGACACGATGCCGGAGACGATCAGCAGCCACTTGGGTGCGTACGGATTGTCGCTGGCCGAGAAGATCTCGCCGAGTCCGGAGAAGATCCAGCCCACACCGATGAACACGGCGAGCATGGCCAGGGACTGTCCGGGCCGGACGAGCGCGATGATGCCGGCGATCAGGATGATGAAACCGAGAACTCCGTGCACCACCCGCCACGCACCCGACAGATCCTTGCCCGCGAAGGCGAGGTAGAGGCGGAACGCGCCGATGCAGAACAGGGAGATCGCGAACAGCACCGCGATCACCAGCATTGTCGCGTGCGGCCACACCAGCGCGACGATGCCGGCCACGATGCCGACGATCGAGGTGAGGACGATGGTGTTGCGAACGGCGATGAGCGCCTCGTCGGGAAGCCTGTTCTCCAGATCTGAGTAAGTCATGAGCGCACCTTACGCGTTCGCCGCGGACGCGGCGGCGGCACGCTGCTTCTTGGCTGCACCGCCGATGGTCAGTGCCACGCCGACGATCACCCAGATGAACAGGACCGTCAGTGGCATACCGATGCCATGACCGTCGAAGAAGGCGACCGACCGGACGAGCGTCCCGGTCGAGCCGATCGGCAGCAACTGCCCGATGAAACCCCACGGCGACGGCAGCCACTGCCAACCGGTCGCCATACCCGACAACGGGTTCGCGATGAACATCATCAACAGACCGCCGACACCAAAGCCCGCGTAGCCGAGCAGTGACTCCATGCCGAGAACGAACAGCGAGATTGCGGCCACGCCGAGTGCCAGCGACAACGAGGTCAGGAAGTAGTTGCCGTCGACGGACCCGAAGCCGAACTGCAGGATTGCGACGACCACGAAACCGACGACGGTCGATCCGGCGATGGAGCCGGCAATCTTGTACAGGGGCAGGTTCTTGAGCAGCGTCGACAGCAGGACCGCCGAGATCATGCCACCGAAGGCCAGTGGCATGCCGAGCGCGCTGAGGCCCGAACCGTTGGGGTCGTCGGCGGTCAGCGGCGCGATGTCGGTGTAGGTGACCTTCTTACCGGCGGTCTCCAGGCCCGCGCCGATGTTCTTGAGCAACGCCGAGTACGGCGTGCCTGCACCGCCGGCGACGGTGATCGTCACCGAACCGTCCGCCTCGATGCTGATGCCGCCCACCACGTCCCGGTCGTGGGCGGCCTCGGCGACCGCGGCCGCGTCGTCGTAGTTCCTGAAGTCGAACGCACCTGGCTGGGCGGCCTCGAACTTCTGCTGAAGCTGCGCGGTCGCCTGCGCGGGGCCGCTGATACCGACGGGCAGATCGTCGGCACCCGAGTTGATCGACGGTGCAAGGAAGGCGAGCACCATCAGGGAGACGGCAACCGCGAGGCCGCCGACCACGATGCCGATCTTGAGCCACGGGCTCTTGTCGGCCAGAGGACCGGACGATTCTGACGATTCGGGGTCTGCGGTCTCGGTGGCCATCACTCACCTCTCAGTCAGGTCGCCGGGGCTGTTGCCGACAACGTCTCACGCTAACGCGTACCCGGCGATCCCCGGCGAGCCAACTTTCAGATGTCCAGTTCTTGTTTCTGATTCGTGATCTCAACGTCGGCGCGCTCGGCTGCGGTGCATAAGCCCTCCTGCCGGGGTATCAACCAGCGCCGATCCACCCACCGACACACCGCGATCACACTCGCCGCCAGTGCCCAGCCGAGCAGGATGTCGATGACGTAATGCTCGGCGGTGAACACCAGCGCGAATGCCATCGCCAGCGGATAGGCCATGAACAGCGTCTTGCCGAGCGCCTTGACCCGCGGCCACATGAACAGCGCCAGCAGCATCGTCAAGCCCGCGTGCAGCGACGGAATCGCCGCGACCAGATTCGACTTGCCCTGCGCCATCGTGAACAACTGCGACGCGTTGTGGATATTGAGCACGCTCCAGCCGCGCCACGAGATGCGTTCGACATAGGGCGCAGCACCGTCGTGGCGGGGTTCGACCTTGCCCAGCAGCCCGCCGCCGGGTTCGGGGTTCATCGAATGCATGCACGGCGGATCACGGGGATGATCGACGACCTGTTCGGCGGTGCACCGGGCAGCGGCCCACGGCGGGGCGGCAGGTAGCAGCGTGTAACCGACCAGCGCGAGGAACGTCGTCGCCAGGAAACACGCGGCGTAGCGTCGCCACACCGCACGGTCACGCACCCACAGGATCGCCGCCATCGCGTACGGGACGATGAAGTACGAGATGTAGACGACGCTGGTGACGACCTCCCACCAGGTGGGTTCGGCATGTTTGAGGTGACTCTGCAGCCACACCGTCGGATTGACCCCGAACATCCACTTGTCGATGTCGGGCGCGAGATGCCACTGCGTCGGCATGTCGATGAGCTGAGCGACGTTGCGGGTCCAGTCGTAGAGCAGCAGAATCAGCACGAACGGCAGCCAGTCGACGACCACGGTGATGGCCCGGCGCCGGCCGATGCACGCCGCGAACATCCCGAAGCACATCAGCAAGATGAGCCGGGTGCGGTCGAAGGCCAGGCCGTGCACCCAAAACTCGGCGAATATGCCGATCGCCCACAGACCGATGGCCACCCGGCGCACCCAGGTCAGATCGCGGCGGGTGGCCATGTCCGGGTCAAGTTCGGCGGCCTTGCCCAGGTCGGTCAGCAGCGGTTCCACACCCCGGTGCGGGGCTGGTGCTTCCGACTCATCGATGCTCAACGGGGCTGCTCCACAGGTCTGTTCACGGATACGACGGCTCCCGTCACCCTAGTTGGCCCCACGCATTCATGATCGGCCGATAGTGCGCGCCAAGACGTCCGGGTATGGAGATGGGCGTCCGGAACGCGACGATTCGCAGCATTTTTCGTGGCGGCCGGGCCTGAACTTCCGGCAGCCGCCACGTACGATTGTGTGTTAGATCACACCGTAACGGCCCCGTTGTCGGCCCGTCCGGCACACCGATCGACGAGAACGGAGCTCCCCGTGTCCAACAGGTATCTGCGCTACGGCGACCAGCGCTACATCATCAGCAAGGAGGCCGAAGCCCGGCTTCATCGTTCGCTGGCGGCCGTCTACGACGGTCCCGGCCGCAGCCACGAGTGGTTCAACCTGTACCCCGGCACCGAGGCCCCCTGCCGCATCCTGATCGCACCGGGGGTGCCGATCACCATCGAAGAACTGCTCGACTGACGCCCGACCGCGGCGCACTATCGTTGCGGTATGCGCATCGGAGCCCACCTTCGCGAAGACACCGACCCACTTGCCACGGCGGCCGACCTCGGCATCGACGTCTTCCAGATGTTCGTCACCGACCCGCAGAGCTGGAAAAAGCCCGCCCCCAACCCGCGGGCGCAGGAATTCCGGGAGTCTCCGATCGACGTCGTGGTGCATTCGAGCTACTCGATCAACGTCGCGAGCCTCAACAACCGGCTACGGATGCCCTCCCGTAAGGCCGTCGAGCAGCAGGCCGCGGCTGCCGCGGAGTTGGGCGCGTTCGGGCTGGTCGTGCACGGTGGTCACCTGCGCGACGGTGAGGACTCGGCCGAGGGCTTCGCCAATTGGCACAAGCTGTTCGACCGGCAGGTGGACAAGGGCGGGTTCGGGGTGCCGATCCTCATCGAGAACACCGCCGGCGGCGATCACGCGATGGCCCGCACCCTCGAATCCATCGACCGGCTCTGGAGCGAGGTGGGCGACTTCGAGCAGGCCGGATTCTGCCTCGACACCTGCCACGCCTGGGCCGGCGGTGAGGATCTGGTGGGCCTGGTCGAACGGGTCAAGGCGATCACCGGCCGCATCGACCTGGTGCATCTGAACAACTCCCGCGACGAGTTCGACTCGGGCCGCGACCGGCACGCCAACCTGGAATCCGGCCACATCGACGCGGCCGTCCTCGCGGAGGTGGCCCGCACAGCCGGAGCCCCGATCATTCTGGAGACCCCCACCGAGGGAATCCCCGAAGACCTCACCTACCTGCGCGAACACCTCTGATCACCGGACAAGATCCGCCCTCCACGGACCGGCCGCCGCCGTAGATCGGCAGCTACGCCGTGGAGGGCGGTTCTTACCGCGCCGAATATATTCTTCGCAGAGTCGGCGCGATCACAAACATGCCACTTGTTGCATATGCAAATCGGTAGTAAACTGAAGTTACTGGCGAGTAACTTACGGTTGCCCGAGCGCCCCGGGCAAGAGACCACCCCTCGCTTCTGCCCCGCAAAGAAAGCAACACCCCAGATAGGAACCAGACAATGGGTCACTACAAGAGCAACCTGCGTGATCTCCAGTTCAACCTCTTCGAACTCTTCAACCTGGAGCAGGTCCTCGAAGAAGGCGATTTCGGCGACCTCGACAAAGAGACCGCCATCGACATGCTGCGCGAGGTCCGCACCCTGGCCGAAGGTCCCATCGCCGAATCGTTCGCCGATGCCGACCGCAACCCGCCGGTGTTCGACCCCGAGACCCATTCGGTGACCGTCCCCGAAAGCTTCAAGAAGTCCTACGCCGCCTACATCGAAGCAGGCTGGGACAAGATCGGACTGCACGAAGAACTCGACGGCCTGCCCGCCCCGCGCACCCTGTTCTGGGCCCTCGGTGAAATGATCCTCGGCGCCAACCCGCCGCTCTACATGTACGCAGCCGGTTCCGGCTTTGCCGACATCTTCTTCAATCAGGCCACCGACGAGCAGAAGAAGTGGGCCGCCATCTGCGCCCAGCGCGGCTGGGGCGCCACCATGGTCCTCACCGAGCCCGACGCCGGTTCCGACGTCGGCGCCGGCCGCACCAAGGCCGTCGAGCAGCCCGACGGCACCTGGCACATCGACGGCGTGAAGCGCTTCATCACCTCCGGTGACCAGGACATGACCGAGAACATCTTCCACCTGGTGCTCGCCCGTCCCGAGGGCGCCGGCCCCGGCACCAAGGGACTGTCGCTGTTCTTCGTCCCCAAGTTCCACTTCGACCACGAGACCGGCGAACTGGGCGAACGCAACGGCGTCTTCGTCACCAACGTCGAACACAAGATGGGAATCAAGGCGTCGGCCACCTGTGAGGTCACCTTCGGTCAGCACGGCGTCCCCGCCAAGGGCTGGCTCGTCGGCGAGGTCCACAAGGGCATCGCGCAGATGTTCGAGGTCATCGAGCATGCCCGCATGATGGTGGGCACCAAGGCCATCTCCACCCTGTCGACCGGTTACCTCAACGCCCTCGACTACGCCAAGCAGCGCGTCCAGGGTGCCGACCTCACCCAGATGACCGACAAGGCCGCCCCGCGCGTCACCATCACCCACCACCCCGACGTGCGTCGTTCGCTGATGACCCAGAAGGCATACGCCGAGGGCCTGCGCGCGGTCTACCTGTACACCGCCTCGCACCAGGACGCCGCAGCCGCCAAGATCGTCTCCGGCGCCGACGCCGACCTTGCGCACCGCGTCAACGACCTGCTGCTCCCGATCGTCAAGGGTGTCGGCTCCGAGCGTGCGTACGCCGCGCTGAGCCACGAATCGCTGCAGACCTTCGGCGGCTCCGGCTTCCTGCAGGACTACCCGATCGAGCAGTACATCCGCGACGCCAAGATCGACT
>NZ_CALLZT010000085.1:0-2292 GCF_937858515.1 uncultured Gordonia sp.
ACGGCCATGTGTATTCTGAACTGATCTGGGCGGTGCTTTCAGGGGCTGCCCGAGCCAAATGGGAGCGACTTGTGACTGCTACAACGTGGGAGTACCAATCCCCCTTCGCCCGGAAATACTACGGCGAAGGCAAAGCCGAGGGCAAAGCTGAAGGTAAGGCCGAGGGCAAAGCTGAAGGAAAGGCCGAAGAGGCGGCAGCCGGTGTCCTGACGGTGCTTCGAGCCCGAGGTATCGACGTGCCCGATACTATCCGCGACAGGGTGCAACACTGCGAGGATCTTGACACGCTCGAGATGTGGCTAAGCCGGGCCGCCACAGCGGAGGCCATCGGCGACGTCTTCGACTGAGAACCGCTGGGACGACCGCATGAATCTGCGCTCGCAACGTATGGCCAGGGAACCAATCCTTGGTGCCCGATACTTGTGACGGTGGTGCCTCAGCGATCTCGTCTGCCGTACGACCTGCCTCATAGCCTTGTGCGTGGGATAGGCGGGTGAGACGAACCACTGCTCGCGGATGCAAGTCAGAAAGAATCACGCCACTCGCTGAATACCCGGTCGATCTCAGCAGGGTCGACAAAAGTATCGAATGCTACCTTGGCTCGTTCGGCACTCACCGGATCACGAACGACATCAGCAGTCCACTCGACGCTCTGGCGGACATTGGCACCGACCTGCGGGTGATCGACAAACCGTGCGATTTCGCGGACAGTTTGGTCAGCGGCGGCGACTGCCGCGAGGCGCCACAGGTCACCAAAATCCTTGTCGCGGACCGGCCCCTTGCGTGGGTCTCGCATACGTTCGCCGATCTTCGACCCTTTGGCCAGAATGAGTGCCGGGATCCCGGCAACGAAGATCTCCACCGACAGTTCTGGGTCGGCGAAGTCAGTGATTGTCATGGGCGACCGGTTGAACGAGGCGAGTTCCAGCCCGACGGCATTGCCGACTGCGAGCTTGCCGTGGGCAGGTTGCAACGTCGGCACACCACGCCTGGTACGGCTCGAAGCGCCTGAAAGCCCATGCGGTGCGAGCAGGTCGATCTTTTCCCGAAACCCTCGCCTTCCATCCGCCTCGTCGTATCGTTCTCGACCCCACAATCCTGGTCGCGCGGTAGTTCGGTGCTCGTAGCCGGCCTGCGCCAGCAGTGTCTCGATGCTCGGCACATCACCAACCAGGCCGGGCGTCACGCCCAGATCGCCGTCACCGGTAGGCATCCTCGGCGCATCAAGGTCCATAGTCCGCAGCAGGACCGCGTGAGCTCCGACCAACGTCAGCGACTCGGAATGGGCAGCAAGGACGGCGACCACGTTGATAATCGCGCGACGACTCCATTCGATCTCGGTACGCGGCACCCTGATCTCCATCACGCCACTCGCCGCCCCAACAGAATGTCGGCCTGTTCGGGCATTCGGTCGATACCACCGTAGGCATCGATGACGACCTGATCACGGGCCGCGACAACGACCCCGTCGATGTCCGCTCGGCCGAGTTCATTCACCCCGTCGAACGCGATCAGGGTGCATTTCATCCCGAATGATTCCGGCTGCTTGCGCTCAAGTCCGATCACCGCGGCTGCGCGCGCGACGTCTTCGACGTAGAGAACAGGCCACGCCTCTCCCGCGCTCGACCGGTAGCAGTTCGCTCCCGCATCACCTGTCAGGGCGTAGTCGACATCGGCAGCAGCAAGGGCCCCGGCAAGTTCGATCGCCGACAGACCGGCGTTGAAGTCAGTTGCTCCGGCCCTCCGGGTGAGACGAGCCGCACGGCCCGCACGGAACATCAGATCAGCATGTTTACCTGTGATCACCTTGCCCGTCCCGTCGACAAGTCCGACGCGCGCCCACCTCTGCCGCCACGCTTCAACACCGGGGCCTACCTTGATGTCAAGCGTCGGGTCGAGGGCCAGTCGCGCAGCCGCGATCGCAGACGCGTCGGCCACCCCGGTGAAGCCGATCGGCTCCCCGAGCACCGCCATGATCTCCTGCGCCAAGTCGAACGACGGACTCACCGCACCGGACTCGATCCGCGTGATCGTCGTCGGGGCAACACCGACCAACGCCGCGAGTTGTCGGGCGCTGAGACCGTTCACGCGCCGCAGCATCGAAATTCGCCCGGCAAGATCCACCCCACGATCGTACCCTCGTGTTGCACTTATGCAACACCAATACCGCAGTTGTAGGTTTCATCAACCCACCGGGATCTAGCGCTTGTGCCATCGAGCACGATCGATGTCGTAGCCAACTCCTATCCTCACCGGTATGGTTTCGATGCGCCACGAGGCGATCGTCGAGTT
>NZ_CALLZT010000086.1:0-6498 GCF_937858515.1 uncultured Gordonia sp.
GCGAAGGACTCGTTGAGCCACAGGTCATCCCACCAGTCCATGGTGACCAGGTCGCCGAACCACATGTGCGCCATCTCGTGCAGGACGGTCTCGGCACGGCGCTCGTACAGGGCTTTGGTGACACGAGACCGGAAGACGTAGTCCTCCAGGAAAGTGACAGCGCCCGCGTTCTCCATCGCGCCCGCATTGAATTCGGGAACGAACAGTTGATCGTACTTGCCGAAGGCGTACGGAATGCCGAAGTTCTTGTGGTAGAAGGCGAAACCCTGCTTGGTCTCGGTGAACAGCCGGTCTGCGTCCATGAACTCGGCCAGCGAGCCGCGGCAGTAGATGCCCAGCGGGATGCTGCCGTGCTCGTCGGTGTAGGTGTCCGTCCATTCGGCGTACGGGCCGGCGATGAGGGCCACCAGGTAGGTGCTCATCGGAGCGGTCTCGGCGAAGACGTGCTTACCGTCGGCGACTTCGACGGTGGCCCCGTTCGAGATCACCTTCCAGTCGGCCGGAGCGAGGACCGTCACCGAGTACGTGGCCTTCAGGTCGGGCTGATCGAAGCACGCGAACATACGCTTGGCATCGGCGGTCTCGAACTGCGAATACAGGTACACGGCGTTGTCGGTGGGGTCGACGAAGCGATGCAGTCCCTCGCCGGTGTTGGAGTAGGCGCAGTTGGCGACGACGGTCAGCTCGTTCTCGGCGGCCAGATCGTTCAGCGTCAGTCCCACCGATTCGTCGAACCCGCTCACGTCGACGGGGGCGCCGTTGAGTGTCGCCGACACCAGCTCAGGGGCCACGAGATCGATGAAGGTGCTCGCACCCGCGGTCGCGGTGAAACGCACGGTGGTGGTGGAGGCGAACGTCTTCTCGCCCGGCGCACCGGAGCCGTCGGTGAGGTCGAGGTCGATGGCGTAGTGGGCGACATCGATGATCGCCGCGCGGGCGCGGGCCTGGTCTCTGGTCAGATTGGGAGCGGTCACCCTGGCCAGCTTAGTGTCCGTGTCCGGTGCCGGTTGGGCATTGGATTTCGCCCGGCGCGGAATCACGTGGCGTTGGTCGGGGTTGAACCGTTCCGTTGGATACAGCAGCGTCGAAAGGACACCGCGTCAATGTCGTCACGAGATCGTGTGGACTTCTGGTTCGATCCCCTCTGTCCCTGGTGCTGGATCACCTCGCGGTGGATCCTGGAGGCCGAGAAGGTGCGGCCGATCGACGTGAACTTCCACATCATGAGCCTGGCCGTGCTCAACGAGGGTAAGGACATCCCCGATGAGTACCGCGAGGCACTCAAGAACGCGTGGCGTCCGGTCCGGGTGCTCGCCGCTGCCGCCGCAGAGCGCGGTGACGAGATCCTCGCCCCGCTGTACGCAGAGCTGGGCACGCGCCTGCACAACGAGGGTAACAAGGACTTCGACGTTGTCATCGCCGAGTCTCTGGCCGCCCTCGACCTCGATCCGGCGCTCGCCGGTGCGGCTGACGGAACCGAGTTCGACGAGACGATCCGCACCAGCCACCACGAAGGCATGGACAAGGTGGGCGACGACGTGGGCACGCCGACCATCCACATCAACGGGGTCGCGTTCTTCGGGCCGGTGCTGTCGCGGATTCCGCGCGGCGAGACCGCCGGCGTGGTGTGGGACGGTGCTGTCGCGCTCTCGTCGTACCCGCACTTCTTCGAGCTCAAGCGAAGCCGCCACGAGTCGCCCGAGTTCGACTGAGTTCGCGCTGTCGTCTCCTCCACCCCGGTGCCCACCGAGGTGGAGGAGACGTTTTCGGCCGGGCGGTGGTGGCGCTCTATAGTCGACCCCATGCGTGTCTACCTCGGTGCCGACCATGCCGGATTCGAACTCAAGAACCAGATCGCCGACCACCTCAAGGCCGCCGGCCACGAGGTCATCGACTGTGGGGCCCACGTCTACGACGCCCTCGACGACTACCCCGCATTCTGTATCGACGCCGCCGCCAGGACCGTCGCCGATCCGGGCAGTCTGGGCATCGTGCTCGGCGGCAGCGGCAACGGTGAGCAGATCGCGGCCAACAAGGTTCCCGGCGCGCGCTGCGCCCTGGCCTGGAGTGTGGAGACCGCGCAACTGGCCCGTCAGCACAACAACGCACAATTGATCGGCCTCGGCGGGCGGATGCATTCGGTCGAGGAGGCGTTCGCGATCGTCGACGCCTTCGTCGCGACGCCCTGGTCGGACGAGCCGCGGCACCAGCGTCGCATCGACATCCTTGCCGAGTACGAGCGAACCGGGCAGGCACCGGAAGTTCCGCAGGCCTGACGGTCGCACCGGGTCACTCCCGATGCCCGAAGGTCATACACTGCACCGTCTGGCCAACCGGCAGCGCAAGCTGCTCGGAGGCAAGACGGTTGCGGTGACCAGCCCCCAAGGACGTTTCGCCGAGGGCGCCGCACTTGTCGACGGAATGGTCTTCTACACAGCCGAGGCCTGGGGAAAGCACCTGATCCAGCGGTACCGGCAGACCGCCCGGACGCAACGCGGTGAACGACTGATCCACGTCCACCTCGGCCTGTACGGGGCATTCAGCGAGCAGGCGTCGCCGATGGCACCGCCGGTAGGCCAGGTGCGGATGCGGATCGAAGCCGCCGACATCGGAGTGGACCTGCGCGGGCCGACGGCTTGCCAGATCTATACGCCGGCCGATCTGGACGCGCTGATCGCCCGGCTCGGACCGGATCCGCTGCGCCGTGGCGCCGAGCCCGAGCGGGCATTGCGCGCGATCACCAAGTCCACTCGTCCCATCGGAGCACTGCTCATGGATCAGAAGGTGATCGCCGGAGTCGGGAACGTCTACCGGGCCGAGGTCCTTTTTCGGGCCGGTATCGACCCGTATACGCAGGGCACCCGCATCACGCGAGACGAGTTCGACGCACTCTGGGCCGATCTCGTGTCATTGATGCGGGTGGGGGTCCGGAAAGGCCGGATTCATGTGATGCGTCCCGCCGACGATCATGGTGCACCGTCGTACGCGCCGGACCGGCCGCGCACCTACGTATACAGACGGTCCGGCGAGGACTGCCGGATCTGCGGAACCACCATTGCGCATGGTGTCCTCGACGGGCGGAACCTGTTCTGGTGCCCGGCATGTCAGCAGTGAGCGGGTCCGGATATGAATGCGGAGGTCAGCGGGCTTCGGCGCGCTGGGCCATGATGAGCAGTTCATCGCGCTGCGACTGGCTGGGGATCCGCGCGATCTTGCTGTAGAGGTTGCGGTAGCCCGCGGACTGGAAACGAGCACGGATACGTGCGAAAGCCATGACGATATTCTCCTTGCGATTTCTCGGCCGCCGCATGCTCCGGCCGAGGTTGTTTAAACGTTACATATGTGTAAACGCACCGTCGGGCCACACGTATCCCGAAAGTGTCCAAGGGTACTGCCGAGCCAGAATGTGTTGTAGGAGTCACGGTGCTCACACAGCCGGAGAATGACGAAATATACGAATCTGTTCACGGACGTCGAACGAAATTTTCCTTACGGACACGTCGGACCTACGTCCTGACCATAGGATCGTCGGGACACAAGTCCCATCGGTGAGGCGGAGTAGACCATAGTGGATCAATTTGACGTGGTAGTGATCGGGTCGGGCCCGGCAGGGCAGAAGGCGGCGATCGCCGCGGCCAAGCTCGGAAAGCGTGCGGCTATCGTCGAACGAAAACACATGATGGGCGGCGTCTGCATCAACACCGGCACCATTCCCTCGAAAACGTTGCGGGAGGCCGTTCTCTATCTGACGGGCCTCAATCAGCGTGAGCTGTACGGGGATTCGTACCGGCTCAAATCAGATATCACCGTGACCGACCTGGCAGCGCGCACCGATCACGTCGTGTCCCGGGAGATCGACGTCATCCAGCATCAGCTCGCCCGCAACTCCGTCACGATGTTCGTCGGCAGCGCATCCTTCGTCGGGCCCAACGAGATCACCGTCGAGGACGCGACCGGTGACCTGAAACGCGTCCGCGGCGATCACTTCGTCATCGCGGTGGGAACACGTCCGGCGCGGCCGCCGAGTGTCGATTTCGACAGCGAGACCGTCGTCGACTCCGATCAGATCCTGGGTCTGAGCCGTGTGCCGTCGTCGATGGTGGTGGTCGGCGCCGGTGTCATCGGGATCGAGTACGCGTCGATGTTCGCCGCCCTGGGCAGCAAGGTGACGGTGATCGAGAAGCGGCCGGCGATGCTGGACTTCTGCGACCGGGAGATCGTGGAATCGCTGCAGTATCAGCTACGTGACCGCGGAGTCACCTTCCGGTTCGGGGAGTCGGTCAGGACCGTCGAACGCCATCCCTCGGGTACGCTCACGATTCTCGAATCGGGAAAGGTGATCCCGGCGGACACCGTGCTGTACTCGGCCGGCCGACAGGGCGTCAGTGACGAGCTGAACGTCGAGGCGGCGGGCCTGACCGCCGACTCGCGTGGTCGGCTCAAGGTCGACGAGCACTACCGCACCGAGGTCGGGCACATCTACGCGGTGGGCGATGTCATCGGCTTTCCGGCCCTGGCCGCCACCTCCATGGAGCAGGGCAGGCGGGCGGCCTACCACGCCTTCGGTGAACCTGTCGGCGTCGTGGACGACGACCTGCAGCCGATCGGGATCTACGCCATCCCGGAACTCAGTTTCGTGGGCCGCACCGAGGACCAGCTCACCGCGTCGAATGTGCCTTTCGAAGTCGGCGTGGCACGGTACCGGGAACTGGCGCGCGGTGCGATCATGGGCGACTCGTACGGCCTGCTCAAACTTCTCGTACACGCGGAGGAACGGACCCTGCTCGGTGTACATGCCTTCGGCAGCAACGCCGCCGAACTCGTGCACATCGGGCAGACGGTGATGGGTCTGGGCGGCACCATCGACTATCTGGTCGACGCGGTGTTCAACTATCCGACGCTTGCCGAGGGCTACAAGGTGGCCGCGCTCGACGCCGTGAACAAGATGCGGGCCATCGAGCGGGTCCGGACACGAGGGCTCGTCGGAGAACTCGATGCTGGGGAGAGCCCCCTGCCCTGACTTGCTGCTGCCCTGACTGTGTGTGGCCGGCCTGATGCCGGTCGATGTTCCGATACGCATAGAGCCCGGTCCGAGTGGACCGGGCTCTATGCGTGCCACCGCGGTGGGCGGTGGGCGGACGCGTCTCTAGTCGCCGGTGTACTGGCCACCGATGGTGCCACGGACGACGATGGGGGTGCCTTGCGGGACGTTGTCGTAGACCCACTTGGCGTTGGCATTGGTGATGTTGATGCAGCCGTGGCTCACATTGCTGTTGCCCTGCTGTGCCTCGGACCAAGGAGCGCCGTGGATGAAGATGCCGTCCCACGACATGCGCGTGGCGTACTCCACGTAGGTGCGGTAGCCCTCGGGGGAGTCGATCGGAACGCCGTACGTGGACGAATCCATGTACATGTCCCGGTACTTTTCCTTGGTGTGGTAGACGCCGTTGGGGGTGGGGTGCTTGTTCGACCCCATGGAGATCGGCATCTGACGCAGGAACTTACCGTTGCGCCACCAGTAGATCTGATGCTTGGAATCGATCGCGAGCGCGACATACCCGGTCGAGGTCTGCACATTGGGGATGGCAGGGATCCACGGCTTGGGTGCAGGCGGCGGGGTGGAAGTCTTCGGCGTCGTCTTCGTCGACTTAGGCGTCTGAGTGAGCGTCGGCGGCTTCGGGGTGGTCTTGGGTGTGGTCTTCTGCACCGTCAGGCCGGGGATATCCACGGGCGGCAGACCCGGAATCACTGTGACGGGTACGGCATTGGCCACACTCGGGAATGCGAGAACCACAGCAAGCACGCCGACAGCCACACCGGTCAGGCGGCGCCCGGAGCGATGGTGAGCACGTCGTTTCGTTGTCAGCACTGGGATAGGAGCCTTTACTTTCGTGTATGAGCGGTTGCGCATCCCCCGACGCGCGGAATCTATCGTTACACAACCGTTGTGGATCGGCCAAAGGGTTGTGCGATAACACACTTCGCGAAGCGGAAAAGTCGTGGTGAACGTAGGAAACTTTGAAATGTGATACCCATCACAGGTTTACGGCCGTCGGGAGGATTGCCGGGTATTAGCGCCTCGCGGTCACGCGGGCTGGTACTGGGTGCTCAGGTGCCGGGCCGGCTGGGCGCAGGCCTCGTTGCGGCACACGAGCATGACGTCGGTGCGGTCCTGGCCGCTCGTGGCATGGGTCATGTCGTGGCGCAGGAACAACAATTCCCCGCAGGTGGGGCATCGACGCTGGGTTTTGGTGTGAGTCGTGGACATGACCCCAGGGTACGCTCGATGTGTCCTGCATCACAGTGAGTTGCTGCGGCGGTGACCTATGCCCGAGCGGGTGGGGTCCTTGTGCCCGAGGTGGTCGTCATCCGGGGTATTCGGGGACAGTCGAGACAGCGAAAGACCCCCGGGCCGCCAGGCGGATCCGGGGGTCGATTCGAGATGGAGCGGGTGACGGGAATCGAACCCGCGTAGCTAGTTTGGAAGACTAGGGCTCT
>NZ_CALLZT010000087.1:0-28355 GCF_937858515.1 uncultured Gordonia sp.
GTTCACCCCAAAACGGTTCACCCCAAAACGGTTCACCCCAAAACGGTTCACCCCAGAACGGTGCCCCCGGTCACGACCAGTCCCAGGGCTGGCAGGGCGGCAACGGCTACAACGGTCACGGCACCAACGGTTCCGGCCACCAGCAGTAGCGCGTCGTGCACTCGGGTCACCGGACCCTTCGAGACGCGGTCGGCTCGCAAGCTCGCGCGACGCCCTCAGGGATCAAGATGTGTGGTCCGGCCAAATCCCTCTTGATTCCTGGGGCCGAAGCGACATAGGGGTGACCGAATCTTCTTGATCCCTGAGGCCGAAGCGACGAAGGAGCGAGGGTCACGAAGGGTCCGGTGACACTCCACGCCTGACCCAACCACCCCAAACCTTAGGATCGACTCATGACGACGATCGATGACAGCGAGCAGGTGGCCGACACACAGTCAGGCGGCGTCGCCCGGCGCCCCTTCGACTTCGCCCGCGCCGAGGCCGCGGTGCGCGAGTTGCTGCTGGCGATCGGGGAAGATCCGGACCGCGAGGGGTTGCGCCGCACCCCGGCTCGTGTCGCCAAGGCCTATGAGGAGGTGTTCGCCGGGCTGTACACCGATCCGAGTGAGGTCCTGGCGACCACCTTCGACGAGGATCACGACGAACTGGTGCTGGTCAAGGACATCCCGATGTACTCCACCTGCGAACATCACCTGGTCTCGTTCCATGGGGTGGCCCACGTCGGCTACATCCCCGGTGAGTCCGGCCAGGTGACGGGCCTGTCCAAGCTGGCCCGGCTGGTCGATCTGTACGCCAAACGCCCACAGGTGCAGGAGCGGCTGACCAGCCAGATCGCCGACGCCATCGTCTCCCGGCTCAACCCGCGCGGGGTGATCGTGGTGATCGAGGCCGAGCATCTATGTATGGCGATGCGCGGTATCCGTAAGCCCGGTGCCACCACGACGACGTCGGCGGTGCGCGGTCTGTTCAAGACCAGCGCGGTCTCCCGCGGCGAAGCGCTGGATCTGATCTCCCGCTGACGTGCCGGTCCCCGCACCTTTCGCATCGGTACCGAGAACCCGGGTCATGGGGGTTCTCAACGTCACCGCCGACTCGTTCTCCGACGGCGGCTGCTATCTCGACGTCGATGCAGCGGTGGCGCACGGACGTGAACTGCTCGCTCAGGGCGCCGACATCGTCGACGTCGGCGGCGAATCCACGCGGCCGGGAGCGGTCCGCGTCGACCCGGAGATCGAGGCCGCGCGGGTGGCGCCGGTGATCGCCGGCCTACGGGCGCACATCGACGCGACTCCGGCGCTTGCCGGTACCGCGATCTCCGTGGACACGATGCGTGCGCGGGTCGCCGAGGCGGCGATCGCCGCCGGGGCGACCATCGTCAACGACGTCTCGGGCGGGCGGGCGGACCGGGCGATGGTGAAGGTACTCGCGGATGCGGGCATTCCCTGGATCCTGATGCACTGGCGTCCGTTGGAGTCCGCCGCCGACGACCACCGCGACCTGTTCACCCATTCCCTCGACGACATCGGCGGCTATCGTGACGTGGTGGCCGAGGTGAGCGGTGAACTGCTGGCCCAGGTTGACGCGGCGATGTCCGGCGGGGTCGATCCGGCCAGGATCATTCTCGATCCGGGACTGGGTTTCGCCAAAGCGCCCGAACACAATTGGGCCCTGTTACACGCGTTGCCCACGTTGGTCGGGCTCGGTTTTCCGGTGCTCATCGGCGCCTCGCGCAAGCGCTTTCTCGGATCGCTGTTGGCCGCCGGCGGTACCGACAGACCGCCCGCGGGGCGTGAGGTGGCCACGGCCGCGATCTCGGCGCTGGCGGCGGCGGGCGGCGCATGGGGGGTGCGGGTCCATGACGTGCGCTCGAGCAGGGATGCGGTGTCGGTCGCGGCCGCGTGGACGGCGGGTGGGCGGCGCGGCCTGGTCGACAGCCTGCCGTCGGACGAGAACACGCCGGACGCGAACCGAGTGGTCGAAAACACAGCCGTCGAAAACACAGCTATCAAGAACACAATGGTCGAAAACACAGTGGCCGAGAACATGGGCGGACAGGAGAACGTGGCGACATGACCGACCGGATCGAGTTGAGGGGCCTGGTGGTCCGCGGCCATCACGGCGTTTTCGACCACGAGAAGCGCGACGGTCAGGACTTCATTGTCGACGTCGTGCTGTGGCTGGACCTGCGTGCCGCCGCGGTGTCGGACGACCTGGCCGACACCGTCGACTACGGGGCGCTGGCACAGCTTGCGCACGACATCGTGGCCGGGCAACCGCGCGATCTGATCGAGACGGTCAGCGCCGAGGTGGCCGAGGCGGTGATGGCCGACCAGCGGATCACCGCCTGCGAGGTGACGGTGCACAAGCCGTCGGCGCCGATCCCGCTCACCTTCGGTGATGTCGCGGTGGTGGCCCGGCGCTCACGCAAGTCGCTTGGTTCGGCGAAACCCGGCACGGGACGCCCCTGATGAGCCGTGCGGTGCTGTCGGCGGGCTCCAACATGGGCGACACCGTGGCGCACCTGTCGGCGGTGGTGCGGGCGGTGGCCGACGAGCTCGTCGCAGTGTCCGGTGTGTACGCGACGCCGCCGTGGGGCGGGGTGGAGCAGGCCGACTTCCACAACATCACCTTGATCGTCGACGGTTCGCGCGACGCGTCGGGCTGGCTCGAGGTGTGTCGCGGATTGGAGCGCAGCGCCGACAGGGTTCGCGATATCCGTTGGGGACCAAGAACTTTGGATGTCGATGTGATCACCGTCGACGACGCCGGTCCGGTGCGCTCCGATGATCCGGAGCTAACCCTGCCGCATCCGCGGGCCGCCGAGCGCGCCTTCGTCCTGGTGCCGTGGCACGAGATCGAACCGGACGCCCGGCTGTGGACGTCCGCCGGTGAACGCTCGATTGCCGATCTGATCGCGGAACTGCCCGCCGATGAGGTGGCCGAAGTGGTCAGTGTGCTGCCGGGCGCAGCCGGCCCGCGGAGCTTGCCGGACTGGGTCCGATGACCGCGCCGAAGCGGCCCGTGGGTGACGGGCCGGAGCCGACGATCGGGCCCACCAAGATGCGTGACCTGGCCGCGATCGCCGCGTTCGCGACTGTCGCGTCGTGGATTCTGGTCCGCTACAACTATGGTGACCTGCCGCCGCTGCCATTGCTGGCGGGGCTGGTGTTCTATGTGCTCGCCGTCATCGAGGTGGTGGTGGCATTCGTCGTCCGGGCCCGCGTGGCCGATCGCGACGTGGGCCGGGCGCATGGTCAGCTGCACCCGTTGCTCGCCGCACGGGTAGTCGCGCTGGCCAAGGCCTCGGCGTTGCTCGGGGCCATCGGAACAGGTGTGTGGGCGGGCGTGCTCGCCTACCTGTGGCGGCACACCGAACTCGCCGCAGCCCGGAGTGACACTCCGGCGGCGGTGATCGGGCTGATCGGTGGCGTACTGCTGGTCGCGGCGGCGCTCTGGCTCGAATACTGTTGCCGGGCACCGGATGACCCGACCGACGAGGCTGCGGGCGGGCACCCCGATGCGGTCTAATCGGGCCACCGAATCGTGGCGCTCCGCGCCGGTTGACCGATCAGGATGGCCGCAGCGGGTAAATTCAGCGTCATGACGACCTCCAACGGCCGTTCGGGCGAAGGTATACGGGCGCAGCGATCGGCAGGCCAGTGGCTCATCGGTCTGCTGATCGTATTGGCCTTGGCCGCCAGTGTGTTGATGGTGATCAACGACGACATGTCGCTCGCCGGTTCTCTCGCGGTGATTGCCGCGCTTTGGGCCGCGGTGATCGCCGCGATTCTGGTGACCAAGTTCCGCAGGCAGGCAGAAGGCGCCGAGGCCAAGAGCCGTGACCTGCGTCTGGTGTACGAGCTTCAACTCGAACGTGAGATCGCGGCCCGCCGCCAGTACGAACTCGACGTCGAGTCGACCATCCGCCGCGAGGTCGCCGACGAGGCCAACCATGAGCTGATCGACCTCAAACACCAGATAGCGTCGCTGCGGGCGAGCCTGGAGGTGCTGCTGGGCGGGCCGCTGCCCGATCAGGGCATCGCGCTGCCCAACGAGCGGGTACGGCAGCTCGGTTCGGGACGCATGGCCGACGATCTGCTGGCGTCCCAGGACTTCGCGGCGACCGTACCGTCGTGGCAAGATTCCCGGCCGAGTACCGCCAACGCACATCCGGAGGAGATGACCGAGGTGATCCCGGTCGTCGCCGAGGAGGAACCGCAGTCCGGAGGATTCTCCGGCACCGGCTATCCGGCATTCGGGCAATCCGGCTCGGATGTGACCGGTGACCGGCCGGCCTATTCCGCCGGCGGATACCCGCGTGAGTTCACTCCGGCAGCGAACGCTCACCAGAGCTACGGCAGGCAGGAGTTCCCGACACCGGCCGCCGTTGCTGAACAGCCGGCGTCACAGGACTGGGGCGCCTACGTCGCCAGCCGTGTTGCACCGGGTCGGCCCGCCGACGTTGCACCGGGTCGGCCCGCCGACGTTGCATCGGGTCGGCCCGCCGACGTTGTGTCCGGCAGGCCGGACGATCTTGAGTCGACGACGATCTTCAACCGGCGTGACTTCGACGAGGACGGGCCGTATCCCAACGATCCGGCCGCGACCACACAGCTCACGCAGGTCGAGACCGGGCGCGACTTCGATGATCTCGGCGAGTACGCACCACGCCAGGAACCCGAGTCTTTCAGTGGCGAATCCGTTGACGAGGCCGAATCCGTTGACGACGCCGAATTCGTCGAAGACGGGGCGTTCGGCGACGGCGTGGAGCTCCTCGACGAGGACGTCCATTGCGGTGAGCCGGGCGTCGACTACGAGACGACCGGCGAACCGGACGAGTCCGGCGCTGCGGAGGAGCCGGGGACCGACGACGGCGACTTCGGCAACGACGACGCGTTCGGCGACGATTACGATACCGGGACGGAGGAACCGGTCCCGGCGGAGATCGTTTCCGACGTGGACGTGATCGCGGATGCCGAGACTGTCGACGAGCAGAGCACCGTCGGCGAGGCGGCCGCTGAGGACACCTGGTCGGACGACGAATGGGCAACTGACGAATCAGCCGAAGATCAGCCCGGGTATCACGGAAGTCATGAGGCGTCCACCGATCTCGAGGGCTTCTCGCCGGGACGCCGGCGTCGGCGCCGCGACGAGAGCGGCGAGAACGCACACACCGGTGGGATGCCGGTGTCCGAACTGCTCAGGCAGCTGCGCGGCGAGCAGTAGCCCGGTCGAAGACCCCTATCTCGTGATCTCGTGAGGCCTGTCACACCTGACTGGTCCTGCCGATGGTTGGCGCCTACTCTTGGCGTGCAACGTCCGGTACCCGCGGAGCGGGACTGGAACGACATCGTGGAGGACATCGGTGACCTCACCATTGGGTGGTGGCGATTTTGAGCTGCCCGACGTACCCGGGCCGGACACACCTGGGCCGGACGTATTCGGGCTGGGAGCGTCCGAGCCCGGAACATCCGGCGTTCGTGGGTATTCGGGAAATGAGTACCTTCCGGGCGTCTCCAACCTTCCCGCACCGGCGCGGCTGAGCGTCGGCATCATCTCCGCGGGCCGCGTGGGCACGGCGCTCGGCGAGGCACTGGAGAAGGCCGGTCACGTAGTCGCCGGGGTGGTCGCCCGATCGTCGCTGTCCCGTGCGCGTGCCGCTGGCCGGCTGCCCGAGTCCCCGATCCTGGACGTCGACGCAGTGGTCGCCCGTAGCGAGCTCATCATTGTCAGCGTCCCCGATGCCGAGCTGGCCGCGGTGATCTCGCAGGTCGCGGCATCTCCGGGGCTGCGACCGAGCACGCTGGTCGCGCACACCGCCGGCGCGCACGGCATCGGCATCCTCGACCCGATCGCGGCGCGCGGTGCGCTGCCGCTGGCCCTGCATCCGGCGATGACGTTCGTCGGTTCGACCGACGACACCACGCGTCTGGCACGGGCCTGCTTCGGCATCACCGCCGCCGACCCCATCGGCGATGCGATCGGCGCGTCGCTGGTGATGGAGATGGGTGGCGAACCGGTGCGCATCCCCGAGGATCACCGCACCCTGTATCACGCGGCGCTCGCGCACGGCGCGAACCACCTGATCGCCCTGATCAGCGATGCTGTCGCCGTGCTCAACGCGGCGATTGAAGGTGATGCCGGCGATACCGGGGCGGCCAATGCCACGGTCGACGGCGATGCGACCCGGCTTGCCGAGCGGATCCTCGCGCCGCTGGTCACCGCATCGCTGAGCAATGTGCTGGAACTGGGGCCGTCGGCACTGACCGGACCGGTCGCCCGGGGTGATGCCGCCGCGGTCACAGCGCACCTGCGCGCGCTGCGCGCCATCCCCGGCGGCGACGGTCCGCACGGCATCGCCGACGCCTACCGGACCCTCGCCCGCCGTGCCGCCGACCAGTCGGGAGCGCCGGCCACCCTCATCGACGTGCTGGAGGAATCATGACCGCATCAACGGCCGACGCCGGCCAGGCCCTGTTCACGCCGGGTGAGCTGACGGTGCACCGCGATCCCGCCGGCCTGCGCCGGGTCAGCAACGCGCTGCGTGCCGCGGGCAAGCGGGTGGCGCTGGTACCGACGATGGGTGCGCTGCACGCCGGGCACCTCGAACTGGTGCGGGCGGCCAAGGCCAAGGGCAATACCGTCGTCATCGTGTCGATCTTCGTGAACCCGCTGCAGTTCGGGGCCGGTGAGGATCTCGACGCCTACCCGCGCACTTTCGAGGCCGACTGCGAGTTGCTGCGCCCGCTCGGGGTGGAGCTGGTGTTCGCGCCGACGGTCGCCGGAATGTACCCGAACGGGCAGCGCACCATGATCCATCCGGGGCCGGCCGGTGCGATCCTCGACGGCATCTCGCGGCCCACGCATTTCGCCGGCATGCTGACCGTCGTCAACAAGCTGCTCTCGATCGCCAATCCGAACGCCGCCTACTTCGGCGAGAAGGACTATCAGCAGCTCGTGCTGATCAAGCAGATGGCCGACGACCTCAACCTGGGTGTCGAGATCGTGGGCGTGCCAACGGTCCGCGAGTCCGACGGTCTGGCCATGTCCTCTCGCAACCGCTATCTCGACGACGCGCAGCGCCAACTTGCCACCACCCTGTCGGCGGCGCTGGTGGCCGGTGCGCACGTCGCCGCGCAGGGCCGCGATGCGATCCTGGCAACAGCCCGTGCCGTCGTCGAATCCCACCCCGACATCGCGGTCGAATACATCGAGTTGCGAGGCCGCATGCTCGAAGAAGCACCCGAGGCCGGTGACGGCCGGCTGCTCATCGCCGCCCGGATCGGCTCGGCCCGGCTCATCGACAACGTCGGGGTCGCCATCGGCACGGGTTTCGACGGCCGCGAACAATCCTGAGTCCTACTACATATCGCACCACTGAGGGGAAAACTGATGCTCCGCACCATGATGACCGCAAAGATCCACCGCGCCAAGGTGACTCAGGCCGACCTGCACTATGTCGGGTCGGTCACCATCGACTCCGATCTGCTCGACGCGGCCGGACTGCTCGAAGGCGAACAGGTCACGATCGTCGACATCGACAACGGCGCCCGCCTGGAAACCTATGCGATCGCCGGCGAGCCGGGCTCCGGTGTCATCGGGATCAACGGCGCCGCAGCACATCTGGTGCACCCCGGCGACCTGGTGATCATCATCGCCTACGGCATCCTCAACGAGCAGGAGATCGCCGAGTACTCACCGAACGTGGTGTTCGTCGACGAGCACAACCGCATTCTGCTGGAGGGCCACGACCCCGCCCACGCCCCCGAAGGTTCGGGCCTGCTCGACCCCCGCGTCGTCCTCGCCGACGCCTGACCCGGAAATGGCCCACCGAAGTTCGGGTACCCTTCTTGATCCCTGAGCCGATGCCGTTGAAGTGGGGTACGCATCTTGATCCCTGAGCCGATGCCGTTGATGTGGGGTACGCATCTTGATCCCTGAGCCGATGCCGTTGGTGTGGGGTACGCATCTTGATCCCTGAGGCCGAAGCGACGAAGGAGCGAGGGTCTCGAAGGGTCCGGCGACGTACCCACCTGACCGAGCCACAACCCCGACCGCGCCACAGGAAGGCCGTCCCATGCTGCTGACCGTCGAGATCGGCAACACCACCATCCATCTCGGTACGTTCGCCGGCTCCGGCGACCACGCCAGGCTGGTGCGGGACTGGCGGCTGCACACCCGCCAGCAGGCCACCGCCGACGAACTCGCCCTGCTGTTCCGGGGCCTGCTCGGCGCGGACATCGAGCAGATCACCGGCGTGGCCGCGCTCTCGACGGTGCCGTCGCTGCTGCGGGAGATGCGCGAGATGCTGCCGAAGTATTACCCGTCGGCCCATCACCTGCTGCTCGAACCCGGCGTGCGCACCGGTGTCCCGCTGCTGGTGGACAACCCGAAGGAGGTCGGCACCGACCGCGTCGCCAATTGTCTTGCCGCATATGCCAACTACGGCGGACCATGCATCGTCGTCGCTTGTGGCACGGCCACGGTCGTCGACGCGGTCTCGGTCAAGGGTGAGTTCCTCGGCGGTGCCATCGCCCCCGGCATCAACCTGGGTGTCGACGCCCTCAGCGAGCACACGGTGACCGTGCGCCGGGTGGAGCTGATGCCGCCGCGCGGGGTGCTCGGCAAGAACACCGTCGAGGCGCTGCAATCGGGCATTATCTACGGTTTCGCGGGCCAGATCGACGGCCTCGTCGAGCGGATCTGCGACACTGTCCCCGGCTTCGATTCCGACGACCTCACCGTGGTGGCCACCGGCTCGCTGGCACCGCTGATCTACGAGGAATGCGCCGCGTTCACCGACCACCACCCCTATCTCACCCTCGACGGCTTGCGTCGCGTCCACGAACGTTCCCGCAAGGACCCCCGCGCCCGCCGCTGACCTTTTACGTCGCTGCTGGTTGACGCCAAAGTGGTTAACGTCACGGTGGGCCGATCGAATGACGAGGGTGGACGTCGTTTGCCGGATCTGGCAGACTGCTCGACATGATCAAGAGCTGTCAGGAGTGTTGTCGGGGCTGAGTCCGCATCTGCGGCTGCCCCTCTTCGGCGACCCTCCCACCTCTTTCGATCATTCCAAGGATTCCTGCCATGACTGCGGTCCTCTCCACCGTTCGTGTTTCCACAACGTCCGATCTGCGCATCTCCGTCCTCGTCTCCGAGTATGCGGCCCTCACCTCCGCCGGCGTGATCGCCGTCGACATGCGCAGCCAGCACCAGCGCGATGCGCAGGGTGTGCTACCCGGCGCGCTTGCCATCGACGCCGCCGACGTCCTCACCAGACTCACCCCCGGCACCCGCGAATCGCTGCGCGTGGCCGCACCCGATGCCCGCTGGGTCCTGATCAGCGACGATGGCCACGACGCCGAATGGCTCGCCTGGCACCTGCAGGCCCGCGGCATCGCCGGCGCCACATTTCTGGTCGGCGGATTCGCCGCCCTGCACCGCGCCCGCGTCACCGCCCCCCTTGCCAAGGCCGAACTCGCCACCATCTCCGCCCACTGAAAATCCCGAGGCCCGCCCAAACATCTTGATCCCTGAGACCGAAGCGCCCGTCGATTGTGATCCCTGAGGCCGAAGCACCCGACGATCTTGATCCCTGAGGCCGAAGCGGCCAACCTTCTTGATCTGAGGAAGAAGCGGCCAACCTTCTTGATCTGAGGCCGAAGCGGCCAACCTTCTTGATCCCTGAGGCCGAAGTGACGCAGGAGCGAGGGTCACGAAGGGTCCGGCGACCCGAGCGCATGACCGGATCACCTCGAACCACGGCCACCGACATATCGAGTTGGAGCACATTCCCCCTGCCCGATAGGGTTTTGACTCGTGAGCCAGACCCCGAACACCGCAGCAGCCGCGCCGTCGACGGAGGGCGCCGACGACGCCCCCGAGCAGATCCGCATCCGGCGTGGCAAGCGTGAGCGGATTCTCGCCGAGGGCCGACAGGCGTACCCGGTCGAACTGGACCGCACCCACAGCCTCGCGCAGATCCGCGCCGCCTACCCCGACCTCGAAGCCGGCACCGAGACCGGCGATGTGGCCGGCGTCGCCGGACGCGTCATCTTCCTGCGCAACAAGGGCAAACTGTGTTTCGCCACCCTGCAGGACGGCGACGGCACCCAACTGCAGGCGATGATCAGCTTCAACGGGGTGGGCGAGGAATCGCTGGCCCGATGGAAGGCCGACGTCGACCTCGGCGACATCGTGTTCGTGCACGGTCAGGTGATCAGTTCACGTACCGGGGAGCTGTCGGTGATGGCCGACGACTGGGCGATGGCGTCCAAGTCCCTGCGGCCGCTTCCGGTGGCGCACAAGGACATGAACGAGGAGACCCGCGTCCGGCAGCGCTACGTCGACCTGATCATGCGGCCCGAGGCCCGGCAGATCGCCCGCACCCGCATCGCGGTGATGACCGAGCTGCGGGCGGCGCTTGCCCGGCGCGGCTTCCTCGAGGTCGAGACGCCGATGCTGCAGACCCTGCACGGCGGTGCGGCCGCGCGCCCGTTCGTCACCCACTCCAATGCCTTCGACATGGACCTGTTCCTGCGTATCGCGCCGGAGCTGTTCCTCAAGCGGTGCGTGGTCGGCGGCATCGACAAGGTCTTCGAGATCAACCGCAACTTCCGCAACGAGGGGGCCGACTCGACGCATTCGCCGGAGTTCGCGATGCTCGAAACCTACGAGGCGTACGGCACCTACGACACCGCGGCGGTGATGATCCGCGAGCTGGTGCAGGAGGTGTCGCAGGGCGCGATGGGCACCCTCACCCCGGTGATGCCGGACGGTACCGAATACGACCTGTCGGGGGAGTGGACGTCGCTGGAGATGTATCCGTCGCTGTCGCAGGCTCTGGGCGAGCAGATTGTGCCCGCTGGTGCCGACGACTCGACGACGGTCGAGCAGTTGCTCACGATCGCCGCGAAGGTGGGCCTGGAAGTGCCCAAGGACAAGGGCTACGGCCATGGCAAGCTGGTCGAGGAACTGTGGGAACACGTGGTGGGCGCCAAGCTCAGCGAGCCGGTGTTCATCCGCGATTTCCCGGTGGAGACCTCACCGCTGGTGCGCTCGCATCGCAGCGTCCCCGGCGTCGTCGAGAAGTGGGATCTGTACGTCCGCGGTTTCGAGCTGGCCACCGGCTACTCCGAACTCGTCGACCCGGTGATCCAGCGCGAACGATTCGTCGATCAGGCGCGCCTGGCGGCGGCCGGGGACGACGAGGCGATGGTCCTTGACGAGGAGTTTCTGGCAGCGATGGAGTACGGCATGCCGCCGACGGCCGGCACCGGCATGGGCATCGACCGCCTGTTGATGGCCCTGACCGGCCTCGGTATCCGCGAAACGATCCTGTTCCCCCTGGTCAAACCCCGCTAGGACATACCCCGATAGGGTTCCGCAGCAAAACGCATGATGTCCGCGAACCCCGTCGGGGTGCGCGGACATCATGCGGTTCGTGGGCGTACTAGGGCGCCTCGATATTGACGTCCTTCTGCCAGTCGGAGGTGGTGAGGTTGATCTCGCCGGTGTCGACCTTGATGTTCACCTTCACCAGGTTGTACGGCGCCTTGCTGTCGATGTACAGCGTGACCGGGATCGCGCCGGAGAATTTGCCGTCGCCCTGCGTCGGGAAGATCACGTCGAGGACCGAGGCGTCGATCGTGCCGGTCACCTTCTGAGCCTCGACACCGTTTACGGTTTCGGTGCCCGCCGACTTGAAGTCCTTGAGGCTTTCGATCAGCTTGGCCAGGCCGCGTTCGCGGTCGAGGATGATCGCCGGATCGTAGACCTTGGACGCCTCGCCGATCGAGGTGTATTCGGTCTCGCCGTCCTTCTTGATGTACAGCTGCCCGTCGGCGACGATGAACGAGACCGCGGTGTCGTCGTTGCCGATACGGAAGGTGCCCTCGCCCTGGGCTTTGGGTGCCGGGTTGCTGGTGAGGTCGCCCTTGACCTGCCGGACGGGCAGGCCCATGACCTTGTCGTCGACCTTGAGCTCGATATGTACCGACTGCATGAGCCGGGTCGTCTGCGCACTCTGCTTGACCAGTGCGGCGGCGTCGCTGGTCGATACCGTGGGCTGTTCGGACCGGGAGGTCTCGACCATCGACGGGGCACTCGCGGCGCCCGTCGATGTGCCGCCTTTGTCGTCATCATCATCGGACGAGCAGCCGGCGACGAGTGCCACGACTGCGACGGCGCCTACCGCAGCCGACAGCAGTGCACGAGTCCGCTTGTGCGGATGCCCCGCGGGGCGTGGGAATTGCGTGAGTTGTGTTTTCATGTCGCCGTACTCTAATCAGACACGCCGCTGGTTGCAGGATTTCGTGAAAATCGTCGTTCATTTGCCGTACTTATATCCCCAGATGATGCGCTCGCCTTGATGGCACGTCATGCTGAGCTTACCAATAGCAGAAGCGGCGAACCGTGAAAGCGCGGGGGCTTTCGTGGCATAGGTGCCAGAATCAACGGTGCCGATCAGTTCGACAGAAGGAAAGCGAGGTCAGCGATGGCCAACACGGAAAGTGGCACGGACGTGCAGACTGCGGTGGTGGCGAATCGTGCGCCCGGGCAAGGCGGTATGACCGCTGAGCAGGCGTCCACGCACGAGGCCCGGTCGGGCACGCCCGACGCGCCCGCCACGGATACGTCGTCCCCCGGTGACGACGACCGTCGGCCCCCCGGTTCGCAGGGCCCGGCAAGTATTGAGGGGAGCGAAGTACTTCGCCATCCCGATATGGGCCGGCTGCCGGGTGTCGAAGGAGGTCCGCAGCTCGCCGACGTGTGGGTATACAAGGGCCGCGCCTACGACTTGAGTGACTGGATCTCCAAACATCCCGGCGGTGAGTTCTTCATCGGCCGCAGCAAGAATCGTGACATAACCTCGATCATCGGCTCTTATCATGCCAATGTTGAAGCGGTGGAACGGATGTTGGAGAAGTACGCACTCGGCCGCGACGCGGTGATCGAGGATGTGCACCCCAAGAACAACGCCCCCGATTTCCTGTTCACCGATCGTTTCGACAGCTGGCGCGATACCCCCAAGTACGACTTCGGCCGCCGTACCGATCTGCTGCACGCGATCAAGAAGCGCTTGCGCGGCAAGGATATTCAGTCCCATCTCAAGAAGCTCGACCGCTGGTTCAACATCGTGGCCGCGGTCCTGTTCCTGGCCTATTTCGCGGTCCAGGGGCTGCGACTGTACGACACGTCGTGGATGCCGTTGCCCGCGTTCGTGATTGCAATGGTGATCCTGCGCAGCTCGCTCGCCGGGTTCGGCCACTACGCCATTCACCGCGCGCAGAAGGGTGCCACCAAGGTCTTGGTGAACGCGTTCGACATGAACTATGTGGCGCTCTCGTTCGTCACGGCCGACGGTCACGCGCTGCTGCACCATCCGCACACGCAGAGCGAAGTCGATATCAAGAAGAACGTGTTCACCTTCATGATGGACCTTCCTCGCTGGTATCGAATTCCGATTCACACGATCCACAAATTCGGACATGCCGTCACGGGGATGACCTTCAGGCTGATCGACGTCTGCAAGCTCACACGAAAAGTCGGTATTTCACAGATGTACGGCTCCCGAAGGGGTGGACTACCGCACTTCTTCGGAGCTTTCGGGATGCGCCTGCTGTTGCTCGCGGAGTTGATCGCCTTCATCATCGCCGGCGACTTCTGGGCGTGGCTGCTGCAGTTCGTCGCGACGATGTGGCTGAGTACTTTCCTCGTCGTCGCCAGCCACGACTTCGAGATGGACGCCGACGAGCTCGAGGTCGACACCGACGACTGGGCGATCAACCAGCTCGAGCAGGCCTACGATCTCAAGATCACCGGCATCCGCTACGTCGACTGCTTCCTGTCCGCGGGTCTGAGCTCCCACCGCGTGCACCATGTGCTGCCGTATCAGCGCAGCGGATTCGCCAACATCTGGTGCGAGGACATCGTCGCCGAGGAGGCCGCCAAGTTCGGCGTCGAATGGCTGCCCGCCAAGTCCTTCATCGCCGACCGGTTCCCCAAGCAGGTCGTCACCTACCTCGGTGCCCGCTCACGCACCGCGCAGGAGAACGACTGGGGCTTCTTCCGCGAACACTTCTCGCCGACGATGCTCAAGACCTGCGCCGACTACACCATCAAGGGCTTTACGGGCGTCGGCACCGTCTGACAGCCCGAGTCCAGCTCCCACATCTCATTTCGCCCCATATCCAGTTTCGGTTGAGTGCAACGCACCCCGCCGGTCCCATCCACCCCAGGAGTCACCGCCATGACCATCGACAACATCGTTTCCAGCGATCAGAGCCGGCGCTCGCCCGGGCATCCGGTGCGGCGGACCCGTAAACGGACCGTCGAGGCCCTGCCGCCCGCCCCGTCCACTGCGGTCGCCGTCATCGAGGGCATCGCCACCGGCGCGCCGGAGCGGGTGTTCGACCAGGAGGCCGCGGCCCGCGACGTCGTGTCGATGTTCGACGGAGACGAGAACCGGGAGCGGATCGCCCGCATCTACCGCAAGACCAAGATCACCACCCGGCACCTCGCGATCAACCCGCTCGACCCCGAGTTCGCCGAGTTCTCCAAGCGTCCGGCCACGATCCGCGAGCGGATGAACCTGTACATGGAGCTGGCCGCACCGCTGGCCATCGACGTCGCCCGCCGGGCCACGGCCGGAGTGAGCATCGACGACATCGGGCTCCTGGTGTTCGTCACCAGCACCGGATTCATCGCCCCGGGTGTCGACGTCGCGGTCCTGCGGGCCCTGGATCTTCCGGTCACCACCAACCGGATGGTGGTCAACTTCATGGGCTGCGCGGCGGCCATGAACGGCATCCGCTCGGCATCGGACTACGTGCGGGCACATCCTGATCGCAAGGCGCTGGTGATCTGCCTCGAACTCAGCTCGGTCAACGCGGTGTTCAGCGAGGATCCGTTCGCGATCATCACCCACAGCCTGTTCGGTGACGGCTGTGGCGCCGTCGTCATCGGTGCGGGCGGTGTGGGCAAAGCACAGCCCGCCGGCACGGTCGTGGTCCGCGAAAGCTTCAGTCACCTGTTCGACGACGCGGAGGACGGTATCGTGCTCGGCGTCAACGACGACGGCATCACCTGCGAATTGTCGCCGGAACTGCCCGACTACATCGTGCGCGGTGTCGATCCGGTGATCGTGGACATGCTGGCCCGCAACGGTCTCGGCAAGTCCGACATCGACCTGTGGGCGGTGCATCCGGGCGGTCCCAAGATCCTCGACTCGTCGCTCGAATCACTCGGTCTGCCCGCCGACAGCACCGGCCCGAGCTGGGACGTGCTCGCCGAATACGGAAACATGCTCAGCGTCTCCCTGATCTTCGTGCTCGAACGCATGATCGCGCAAGCCGTGTCGGCCGAACCGGATCGGGCGATCTCGACGGGTGTGGCCTTCTCCTTCGCCCCGGGCGTCACGCTCGAAGGCATGTTGTTCGACATCGTGGGGCGGTAGGACGATGGCGCTGCTGCGTTTTCTGGTGTCGGTGTCCTGGCGGGGTATCGCCTTCGCCGTCGTCGCCGGCCTGATCGGCGGCGCCGCGAACGCCTTCCTGGTCACCCAGATCAATTCCGTAATCTCACCCAAGCCCGATGTGCACGGCAACTGGGTCACCTTCGCGATGACCGCCGGGGTCGTACTGATCACCGGCCTCGCCTCGCAGGTCATTCTGACCAAGCTCGCTCAGGACGCCATCTACCGGCTGCGGGCCTCGCTCGGCTCGGGTGCGATCGCCGCCCCGCTCGAACATCTCGAACGCCTCGGCGCACACCGGCTGATGGCCACGCTCACCGAGGACGTGCGCACCCTGTCGCAGGCGGTGGCGGCGATCCCGAGCGTCTGCATCGACGTCGCGACCATCGTCGGCTGCCTCACCTATCTGGCGATCATCTCACCCACCATCTTCGCGGTGCAGGTGGCTGCCACGCTGCTGTCGATCCTGTGCGTCGAACTGCTCGCCACCCGGGTCCGGGAACTGTACCGGCAGGCCCGCGAGACCGACGACGAACTGCTGCGCTCGTTCGGTTCGGTCACCCATGGCATCAAAGAACTCAAGATGCACCGCGACCGCCGCACCGACTTCATGAACCGGCATCTGCTGGGCGCGGCACAAGATCTGCGTGACAAGAACGTCACGGCCGGCGTGCGGTTCTCCTACGCGCAGGGCCTCGGTCAGCTCACCCAGCTCGCGACGATGGCGCTGATCCTGTTCGGCCTCGCCGCCGCGATGAAGCTGCCGCTGGAACAGATGATCGGCTACGTGCTGGTCACCACATTCCTGTCGATGCCGATGCAGAACATCATGCACCGCATCCCGGATCTGCTGCGCGGCGATGTCGCGCTCAAGAAGATCCGACTGATGGAACTGTCGATGGAAACCCCGCACGACGAGACCACGCTCGGCGGCGCCGATCGCCTGCCCGTGTCCGCGGCCCGGATCGAACTGGCCGACGTCCACTACTCCTACCTCGGTGACCAACTGCCGACCGCCCCGATGGGCCCGCCGCCCGGTCCCCTCGACGGTCCGGATCAGGGGAAAGATGTTCCGGCGCACGGTGCTCCGGCGCCAGGACCGGGCGAACCGGCGCAATCGGGTCTGGGACATCCGCGGCCCGGACATGACCGGCCGGGACATGACGTCATGGGATCTGAGGGTGCTGGCCGACCGGACTTCGGACCGGACGGTCGCGGACACAGGGACAGGGGGCCCGCCCCGATGGGACCGGACGGCCGCGGCCTGCCGCACGTGGGGCATCCGGGGATGCCGTCGGCACCGGGACCCCGCGAACGAGCCGGCTTCCACCTCGGGCCGATGAACCTGGTGCTGCAACCCGGCGAGGTGACGTTTATCGTCGGCGGTAACGGTAGCGGCAAATCGACACTGGCCAAACTGCTTTCGGGCCTGTACATGCCGCAGGCCGGCACCCTGTCGCTCAACGGTGAACCGATCGGCCACCACAACATCGAATGGTTCCGGCACACCACGTCGGCGATCTTCACCGACTTCCACCTGTTCGAGGACTTCTTCGGCTACCTGCGGCCCGGCATCGACGACGAGGTCAACCGGCTGCTGCACCAACTGCAGATCGCCCACAAGGTGACCGTCCAGGACGGCAAGCTGTCATCGATCGCCCTCTCCCAGGGACAACGCAAGCGCCTCGCCCTGGTTACCGCCCTCCTCGAGGACCGGCCGGTGTACCTGTTCGACGAATGGGCCGCCGACCAGGAACCCCAGTTCCGCGAGACCTTCTACCACGAGATCCTCGACGACCTGCGCCGCCGCGGAAAGACGGTCATCGTCATCACCCACGACGACCGCTACTTCCACCTCGCCGACCAACTCGTCAAACTCGAATTCGGCCACCAGGAGTCGTTCGTAGACGCCCTCCCCCCATCGTGACCAGACATCTTTGATCCCTGAGGCCGAAGCGACGATGGCGCGGGGTTCCGAATGTGGTCGTGACCAATCGTCTTGATCCCTGAGGCCGAAGCGACGATGGAGCGGGGTTCCGAATGTGGTCGTGACCAATCGTCTTGATCCCTGAGGCCGAAGCGACGAAGTCGCGAGGGTCACGAAGGGTCCGGTGACCTTTCGCCACCTGACGCATCCACTTCCGAACTGACCCCCCGCTGATCCCGCTGATCCCGCCGGTACGCGGTGGGCGACATCCCAAGCGTCCGAGTGAAATCGGAGGTGAAATGCGCCTGATCGGCATACCCGAGGTCGGCGGCCACGTCGCCGACGGCGGTGTCGGGTTCGGCGCGCAACCGGGCCGCTCCCTCCTGCAACCGGTATCGCCGGATGATCGCCAGCGGCGACAGCCCGACATACCGATCGGCGACCCGCTGCAAGGTCCGCACCGACACCGCGAGACGCTCGGCGAGATCGTCGACCCGCAGGACCGACCGGTCCCCGGAGACCACGTCCTCCATCGTATTGGCAAGCAGTGCAGTCTCATCCGGTTCCAGAAGGTGCTCTCGAAGCCACCGGCAGTAGTGTTCGACGGCCAGGTCCTGCCCGGCGACATTGCCGGGGTCAGTCATCGCCGCCCGGATACTCTCGTACAACCCGGGCGCCTCGAACCCGATCTCGATATCACGAATCTCTTTGGGGGCCTGGTGGATACCGGCGAGCCCGGCGGGTCGCAGCAACGTTCCGACCGCCCAGCCATGACCGTGCAGGTCCCGATACGAGGCGCTGGTCGTCGGCCCGGACAGGACGGTCCCGTCGTGCTGCACCACCAGATTCGACGCCGGGAACGGCAGCAGATTCTGCCGGGACGTCCGCCCGGGTGCCAGCCGCCAGACCGGGATCCAGAACCACCGGACCACGTCGGTGAGGTCGTCGGGGGCGGGCACCCGCCGGAACGTCGGCAGCCGCGTCGGGTACAGCAACCCCCGTGAGTCTCCGGTATCAGTCACCGATACTCACCCGCGATCTGTCGTAAATCTTCAAGCCTTCGCATATGTCGACAGAATACGGTTGCGCCATGACTCAAGCAGACGAAAACATCACCGGCGTCACCGGCGCCCACACCACCGACGGACTGCCACACGGCGTGACCAGCCTGACCCCGTTCATCGCAATCAGAGGAGCGGCCGAGGCAATCGAGTTCTACCAGAACGTCTTCGGTGCCAGGCTGATCGACAAGACCGAGTTCGGCGGCGTGATCGTGCACGCCGACATCGACTTCGGCACCGGACACCTGCAACTCGGCGAACCTAACGAGGAGTACGGCCTGATCCCCGCGCCCGCGGGCGCCGGGAGCGGAGCGAGCGGGCCCCATGGTGCGGGCGCCGGGAGCGGAGCGAGCGGGCCCCATGGTGCGGGCGCCGGGAGCGGGCCTGATGCCGACTGCTATTCGCTCGGGCTGTACCGGCCGAATGTCGATGAGGTGGTCGCCAAGGCCGTCGAGGCCGGTGCCACCGTCCGCGAGGCCCCCGCCACCTTCGTCTCCGGCGACCGCTTCGCCTCCATCCGCGACCCGTTCGGTGTGCGCTGGTCGGTGATGACCCGCGTCGAGGACCTGTCGGAGGAGGAATCCGCCCGCCGAGTAGCCGATTGGGCCGCCACCCAGCAGTAGTTACTCGGCACACCAACCGGCGCGGGGTTCTGTTCGACTACGACAGTTCGCGTTTGAGGATCTTGCCCGACGCGTTGCGGGGGAACGTATCGATGATCTGCACCGAGCGCGGCACCTTGAAGTTGGCCAGATACTCACGGCAGTAGGCGATTACGGTGTCCTCCTCGACGACTGCGTCCGCACGCACGGTCAGGAACGCCTTGCCGACTTCTCCGAGCCGTTCGTCAGGCATGCCGATGACGGCGGATTCGGTGACGCCGTCGATCCGGGCGAGGACCTGCTCCACCTCGGCGGGGTACACATTGAAGCCGCCGCAGATATACATGTCCTTGAGCCGGTCGGTGATTTTGAGGTTGCCGCGGTCGTCGATGGTGCCGATGTCGCCGGTGTGCAGGAAGCCGTCGGCGTCGATGGTGGCTGCGGTGGCGTCGGGATCGTCGAGGTAGCCGACCATCACCATGTCGCCGCGGGCGAGCACCTCACCCTGTTCCGACAACGCGATCTCCATGCCTGCGAATGCGCGTCCACAGGTGTTGGCGACGGTGACGGCGTCGTCGTCGGCGGTGCAGGTGGAGACGAACCCGGAGCATTCGGTGAGCCCGTACGCGGTGATGACGGTGTCGACGCCCAGTTCGGCGGCGATCCGGTCGATGAGCACCACCGGGACGATCGCCGCTCCGGTCACCACCAGCCGCAGTGAGCTCAGGTCGTGTCCGGTGCGGTCGGGGTCGTCGAGGATGGTCTGGAAGACGGTGGGGGCACCCGGGAACACGGTGGCCCGCCGTCGGGATGCCAATTCCATTGCGGCGGTGGGGGAGTACACGGCCAGCGGCAGCATGGTGACACCGAACAGCACGCAGGGCAGAATGCCGGCCTTGTAACCGAAGGTGTGGAAGTACGGATTGACCATCAGGTAGCGGTCGTCGGAGTTCAGTCTGCCGTTGGCTCCCCAGGCGTGCGATCCGGCGAGGGTCTGACGATGAGTTGCCATGACGCCCTTGGACTTTCCAGTGGTACCCGAGGTGAACATGATGTCCGAGAGGTCGTCGGGGCTCACCCCATCGGCACGTCGCTCGGCTTCGGCCGCCGATTCGTCGGTACCGCGATCCAGGAATTCCGTCCAGCCGACAGCGCCTCCGGGAATCGCGGATTTGCTCAGCGGAACGTGAATAACATGCTGCGGCAGGCTGTCTCGATGCTTGTCCAGAAGCTCCCCGCAGTGATCGGCGCCGAGGAACTCGCCGGATACGACGACGGCCGCCGCTGCGGAGCGTTCGATGATCTCGACGGCCTCACCCGCGGTGTACCGGGTGTTGAGGGGAACCAGCACCGCTCCCGCGTAGTGCGTGCCGAGGGCCGCCACCGGCCAGTGATGACTGTTGGGCGCCCAGATGGCCACCTTGTCGCCCGCGCCGATACCTGAGGCGACCAGGGCGGCGGCAAAGGTGTGGACGGCCTCGTGGAGTTCGGCCCAACTCAGGGCTACGTCCGCACCCCACTGGCCGTCGACGATTGCGGTGCCGCCAGGCCAATTCCGCGCCGCCCGGCGCAATACCGCCGGGGTGGTCCTCGGGTAGTCGGTTGAGGTGGATTCGGCGGCACTCGACATGCAGCCAACCTAGCACTTGCTTGGTCGGCTATGCTAGCTGCCATGACGACGAGTGTCACGGACGCGCAGGGCGCGATCGACCTGGCGGATCGCTCGGTTGACCTGGGCGCTTGGGCGGAGAACACCCCTGACGCCGCCGATGTGTTCGCCGAGGCGGTCCGCACCTGGCTCGCCGACAATCTCGTCGGCGACTTCGCCAAGCTGGCCGGCCGCGGCGGTCCGGGTAGCGAGCACGAATTCTTCACCGAACGCCTCGCCTGGGACCGGCACCTGGCCGCCGCCGGCTGGACCTGCCTGGGCTGGCCGACCCGCTACGGCGGACGCGGCGCCACCATCGAGCAGCGCATCATCTTCCACCGCGAATACGCCCGCGCCAACGCACCCGCCCGGGTCAACCATCTCGGTGAGGAACTGCTCGGACCCACCCTTATCGAATTCGGTACCGAAGAACAGAAGCAGCGTTTCCTGCCGCACATCGTCGACGTCACCGAACTGTGGGCGCAGGGCTATTCGGAACCGGGTGCCGGTTCCGACCTGGCCGGCGTATCCACTTCTGCGAGAACAGAAGACGGTCGCTGGGTGATCAACGGGCAGAAGATCTGGACGTCGCTGGCGCACATGTCGCAGTGGGTGTTCGTGCTGTGCCGCACCGACAAGGATTCCAAACGCCATGCGGGACTGAGCTTCCTGCTGGTGCCGCTCGACCAGCCGGGTATCACCATCCGGCCGATCCAGCAGCTCACCGGCACGTCGGAATTCAACGAGGTCTTTTTCGACGACGCAGTCACCGACGCCGATCTGATCGTCGGCGCGCCCGGCGACGGCTGGTCTGTTGCGATGGGACTGCTGCAGTTCGAGCGTGGCGTCTCCACGCTGGGTCAGCAGGTCGGATTCGCCCGCGAACTCGACGATCTCACCGAACTTGCCCGCACCAATGGAGCCATCGATGATCCAGCCATCGCTGCCCGGCTCGCCCGGGCACGGATCGGTCTGACCGTGATGGGCGCGCACGCACGGCGCACCCTCGGCGGCGACATCACCTCGGAAGCCGGCGCCGCGTCGACATCAAAACTGTTGTGGGCCAACTGGCATCGCGATCTGGGTGAGCTCGCGATGACGGTGGTGGGTGCGCCGTCGCTGATCGGCCCGTCGCACACCGCAGAGGGCAGACCCAACGACCTGTACGACCCCGAGCACGTCGAGCTCGACGAGTGGCAGCGACTGTGGCTGTTCACCCGCGCCGACACCATCTATGGCGGCTCGAATGAGGTGCAGCGCAACATTATCGCCGAGCGGGTGCTCGGCCTACCCCGGGAGGCACGTCTGTCATGACAGCAGTATCGAGATCAGCCGGAGATTTCCCGTCGCTCCGCTCGCCCCTGGCCACCCCGCCTGCCGAAACCCCCGGCCACGGACTGCTCGCCGGACGCAAGGCCGTGGTCACCGCCGCCGCCGGCACCGGCATCGGCTTCTCGACGGCGCGGCGCATCCTGCTCGAAGGCGGCGACGTGCTGATCAGCGACTGGCACGAACGCCGGCTCGGCGAGGCCCGCGACAAGCTCGCCGAGGAGTTCCCTGATCGGACCGTCGCCCAGCTCACCTGCAATGTGCAGGACACCGCCGAGGTCGACGACCTGATCGCCGGTGCCGCAACCGAACTCGGCCGCATCGATGTGCTGGTCAACAATGCCGGTCTCGGCGGCGAGACACCGGTCGCACAGATGACCGATGAGGAGTGGGATCGCGTCGTCGACATCACCCTCACCGGCACCTTCCGCGCCACCCGGGCTGCGCTGCGCTACTTCGGTTCCGTCGAGCACGGCGGCGTCATCGTCAACAACGCCTCGGTCCTCGGCTGGCGCGCCCAGCGCGGCCAGGCGCACTACGCCGCCGCCAAGGCCGGTGTCATGGCGCTGACTCGTTGCGCCGCAGTCGAAGCCGCCGATGTGGGGGTGCGCATCAACGCCGTCGCCCCATCGATCGCCAAGCACCCGTTCCTCGCCAAGGTCACCAGCGACGAACTCCTCGACGAACTCGCCTCCAAAGAGGCCTACGGCCGCGCCGCCGAAGTCTGGGAGGTCGCAGCGACCATAGCGATGCTCGCCAGCGACTACACCACTTACCTCACCGGCGAAGTCGTCTCCATCTCCTCCCAACGCGCCTGATTGTTGATCCCTGAGGAGCCGCCGTCGCGCCGGCTTGCGAGCCGACCGGCAGCGTCACGAAGGGTCCGGCGACGGACGGCTCTCAGCGCAACCACCGACATCAACGAAGGACACCACCATGACCACCCCCCAGGCCTACATCGTCGACGCCGTCCGCACCCCGGTCGGCAAACGTAACGGCTCACTCGCCAAGGCACACCCCGCCGACCTCGGCGCCCACGTCATCGCGGCGATCGTCGAACGCACCGGCATCGACCCGGAGGTCGTCGACGATGTGGTGTTCGGCTGCGTCGATGCGATCGGCCCCCAGGCCGGCAACATCGGCCGCACCGCGTGGCTGGCCGCCGGGATGCCACTGGGCGTACCCGGCACCACGATCGACCGCCAGTGCGGATCATCGCAGCAGGCAATCCATTTCGCCGCCCAGGGCGTGATGAGCGGCACCCAGGACGTTGTCGTCGTCGGTGGCGTGCAGAACATGAGCGCAATCCCCATCTCGCAGGCCATGATCGCCGGACAGGAGTTCGGATTCACCACGCCCACAGCAGAATCCGAGGGCTGGCGCAAGCGTTTCGGCGACGCCGAGATCTCCCAGTTCGCCGGCGCCGACGCGATGGCCGTCAAATGGGACATCAGCCGCGAGGATATGGAGCAGTGGGCGTTCAACTCGCACGACCGCGCCCGCACCGCCATCGCCGACGGCCGCTTCGACCGCGAGATCGTCGCCTACGGTGATCTGTCCGTCGACGAATGCCCCCGCGAAACCACGCTGGAGAAGATGGCCGGCCTCAAACCGCTCGCCGAGGGTTCCCGGCTCACCGCGGCCGTCGCTTCCCAGATCTCCGACGGCGCATCGGCGGCGCTGGTCGTCTCCGAGGCCGCCCTCAAGCAGTACCACCTCACCCCGCGCGCCCGCATCCACCACCTGTCGGTGCGCGGCGACGACCCGGTGATGATGCTCTCGGCACCCATCCCGGCCACCGCGTACGCCCTGAACAAGGCGGGCATGAGCATCGACGACATCGACGTCGTCGAGATCAACGAGGCGTTCGCGTCGGTGGTGCTGGCCTGGATCAAGGAGACCGGTGCCGATCCGGCCAAAGTCAACCCGAACGGCGGCGCGATCGCCCTCGGTCACCCCCTCGGCGCCACCGGCACCAAGCTCTTTGCCACCCTCCTCAACGAACTCGAACGCACCGGCGGCCGCTACGGCCTGCAGACGATGTGCGAGGGCGGCGGCACCGCCAACGTCACCATCATCGAACGCCTCTGACCGTGGCCCGGCCGCCGCAATGAGCCGGCCACCCACCCGATCCCTGAGGCCAAACCGATGCGTGAGCCGGTCACCTTCTCGGTCCCTGAGGCCAAACCGATGTGTGAGCCGGTCACCTTCTTGATCCCTGAGGCCGATGCGCCGGGAGTGCCGGTCACCTTCTTGATCCCTGAGGCTGATGCGCAGGGAGTGCCGGGTACCTCTCTTGATCCCTGAGGCCGAAGCGACGAAGTCGCAAGGGTCACGAAGGGTCCGGTGAGGTACACGCATGACGTGACCACCGTCCGTCGCCAAACACTGTGAACTCCCGCATACTGGTACCCGAAACATATATGTTCCGGTGCCTACGCTGGTGGCAACGAACACCGACACAACCATCTGGGAGGATGCATGACCAAGCCCGCTGAGCTCACCCCGACCGACACGCACGTGTCGTCGGATCAGCACACTATGACCGAGTTGCTGGAGATCCAGCGGGCCGCGTTCCTGCGCGACGGCATCCCGGACGCCAAAACCCGTATCGACCGCATCGCCCGGCTCGCCGCGCTGCTGCTCGACCATTCCGACGAGATCGCGCAGGCACTGACCGCCGACTTCGGTTCGCGCCCCCGTGAACTGTCACTGATGGCCGACATCGCCGGTTGCATGCTCGACCTGGCCCACCAGCGGCGCAGCGTCGCCAAATGGATGAAGGAGACCAAGACCTCCAAGGTGATGGGCGTCGCCGGTTTCAAGCAGTCGATCCGGCACGAACCGCTCGGCGTGGTCGGCATCATGGGCCCGTGGAACTTCCCGCTGCAGCTCACCATCGTGCCCGCGGGTTCGGCGTTCGCCGCCGGTAACCGGGTGCTGATCCGGCCGTCGTCGATCACGGCCAAGACCACCGACGTGATCGCCAAGTACGCCCCCGACTACTTCTCCATCGAGGAGTTCGCGGTCATCACCTCGCGGCACGGGTCCGGCTCGGACTTCGCCAAGCTCAAGGTCGACCACATGTTCTTCACCGGATCGCCCGAGGTGGGCGCGTCGGTGGCGTCGGAGGCCGGCAAGAACCTGGTGCCCGTCACTCTCGAACTCGGCGGCAAGAACCCGGTCGTCGTCGACACCGATGCAGACCTCACCAAGGCCGCCAACCTGGTGGCCGACGCCCGGCTGGTCAACGGCGGCCAGCTGTGCCTGTGCCCCGACTACGTGTTCGTCCCCGAGGCCAAGCACGACGAGTTCATCGACAAGGTGATCGCACGCTGGACCGCCAACCTCCCGACGATCGTCGACAATCCGCAGTTCACCGCCACCATCAACGAGAAGAACTACAACCGCATCGTCGGCCTCATCGACGACGCGGTGTCCCTGGGCGCCACCAAGCGCCAGGTGATCCCGGCCGGCGAGCAGCTACCCGACGCCGGGCGCCGCAAGATCGCCCCTACGATCCTCACCGGTGTCAAGGCCGGCATGAAGATCGAGGAGGACGAGGTGTTCGGTCCGGTGCTGACGGTGTACCCGTACCGCAACCTGTCCGAGGCCATCAACCGCATCGCGGCCAACCCCCACCCGCTGACGATGTACTGGTGCGGCAACCGCAACGAACGGTTCGAGCGTCTCGCCGATGGCACCCGCAGCGGCGCTATCAACGGCAACGACTTCGCGCTGCACCTGTTCGGTCCCGAACTCCCGTTCGGCGGTGTCGGCCGCAGCGGCATGGGCGGCTACCACGGCAAGACCGGCTTCGACACCTTCAGTCATCGCCGCGCTGTCGCATTCTCGACGATGCCGCTCACTGTCGCCACGATGATGTCGCCGCCGTTCGCCAAGCGTGACACCAAGTTGGCCGACGGCCAGATCAAGATGTGGCGCAAGCTCAATGCCCGCGCCCTGAAAAAGGCCCGCAAGAAGTAGCAGTCTTGATCCCTGAGGAGCAGCTGCGCGAGCTTGCGAGTTGCTGGTGTGACCTTCTTGATCCCTGAGGAGCAGTCGCGCGAGCTTGCGAGCCGACCGCGTCACGAAGGGTCAGGTGACGTCAGGCTCCCACGGATCCACCGCAACCCGACCAAGCGCTTGCTAGGGTAGACCCATGGCAGCGCGAACCTCGACCAGCTCGGCCCGCCGCGACGAACTCCTGTCGACGGCGGGCCGGCTGTTTGCGGAGAACGGGCTGCGGTCCACGACGGTACGCGACATCGCCGACGCCGCGGGCATCCTGTCGGGCAGCCTGTATCACCATTTCGACTCCAAGGAGTCGATGGTCGACGAGATCCTTCGCGGCTTCCTCGACCGGCTGTTCGGCAGGTACCGCGAGATCGCCGCGGCCGATCTGTCGGCCACCGAGACCATCCGCCGTTTCGTGGTCGCCTCATTCGAGGCGATCGACAACGACCATCATGCGGTGGCGATCTATCAGGACGAGGCCCCGCGCCTGGCCTCCCAGGAACGCTACGGCTATATCGCCGAACTCAATACCGAATTCCGCGGCCTCTGGCTCTCGACGCTCCGCCGCGGCGTCGACGACGGCGAGTTCCGCACCGACCTAGACCTAGAGCTCGTGTACCGATTTATGCGCGACACCGTGTGGGTGGCGGTCCGCTGGTATCGTCCCGGCGGCACGATGGGCGTCGAAGACATTGCGCAGGAATATCTTTCGATCGTGCTCGACGGAATCGCCCCACGCTGACCGGCTATGCGCGATCCTGGTTGACCAGTTGCGCGCCGAGGGCCGCGCCACTCAGGGAAGTCAGGAACCCGATGACGGTGGCCTTGCGGGGCAGCGCTCCGCGCCGGGTCTCGTCGGCCACGGTCGCCAGGTCGATGACGTCGGTGGCGATGTTCAGCTTGTGCAGCAGGGGAGCGGACTTCTCGTCGGCCACGAGGAGCCCGACACCGAGTGCGAGGTTGCGCGACGCCATCAGCCGCGTCAGTGTCGGGCCGGGACCGGCGCTGAAGTCCAGCCCATAGAGTCGGCCGGCGGTGCGGCTGGCCAGCAATGCCACAGTCCCCAGTGCGAGTCTGTGTGCGGCCAAGAGCTGTGTGGCGTTCATATCGGTGGTTTCGTCCCTCCGTGTGGTGTCAGTCACTACACGGTAGCCCGATTTTTCGAATCCAGACAAGAAAATGCCCAACACGGGAGCGCTGATGCGGCTACTGCATCAGCACCCCGGTGGAGGGCGCTTCTTGTCCTCGGGTCAGCTCAGCGCTTTGCGGCGTTCGTGAGCCTGGGTCATCACCGACTGGATCAACTCGTCGCAGCTGGGCAGATCCTCGATCATGCCGACGACTTGGCCGGAAGCGAGGACCCCTGCCCTGGTGTCGCCCTCGACGAGCCCGGCACGAAGCAGCATCGGGGTGTTGCCGGCCATGATGATCTGCTGCCAGGTCCGCTCACCGGACTTCTTCATAGCCAGGCCGTCACGTACCAGGGTGGTCCACTTCATACCGGTGAGCTGTTTGAACTCATTCGCATTCCGGGCAGCAGCCGCCAAAGCTTTGACGGGACTACCGCTTTCGAGAGCATCGACCAGCGGGGTCCGCAGCACCCGATGCGGCATGCCGTCCACCTTCACCGAAACGACGGTGTCGTTCAGGGAACGCTTGAGGTACTCCTGTTTCACCGAGTCAGGGACGGCACTGTCGGAGGTGAGCAGGAACCGGGTGCCCATCGCGACGCCGTCGGCACCGTAGGCCAATGCAGCGACGAGCCCGCGGCCGTCGAAGAAGCCACCCGAGGCGACGACCGGCATATCCGAACCCGCCTGTGCCAGCGCATCGATGACCGACGGCAGCAGCAGTGTGGTGGCGACCGGCCCGGTGTGGCCACCGCCCTCACCGCCCTGCACGATCACCGCGTCCGCACCCCACGATGCCACCTTCAATGCGTGCTTGGCCGCACCGATCGACGGAATGACCACCACACCATGGTCTTTGAGCTTGGCGATCAGATCCTTCTTCGGTGCCAGCGCGAACGAAGCGACCTTCACACCCTCCCGGATCACCAGGTCGATCCGGTCGGCGGCATCGGCGGCGTCGGCGCGCATGTTCACACCGAACGGCTTGTCGGTGAGCGACTTGGTCTTCTTGATCGCCGCTTCCAACTCACCGAAAGTCATTGTCGCCGAGGCCAGAATCCCCAAACCGCCGGCGTTCGACGTGGCCGAGGTGAGCGATGGTCCCGATACCCAGCCCATCCCGGTCTGTACGATCGGATATTCGATACCCACCAGCTCGGTGA
>NZ_CALLZT010000088.1:0-5664 GCF_937858515.1 uncultured Gordonia sp.
GCCTGTTCCACCTCGACGGTGGAGATATTCTCGCCGCCGGAGATGATGATGTCCTTGACCCGATCCCGCAGTTGCACATAGCCGTCGGGGTGCATGACGCCGAGATCGCCGGTGTGGAACCAGCCGCCGGCGAATGCTTCGGCGGTGGCGGCGGGATCTTTGAAGTAGCCGGCCATCACATTGTTGCCGCGCAGCAGGATCTCGCCCATCGACTCCCCGTCCGCGGGTACGTCCACCAGCCCTTCGGCATCTCGGTCGATGACCCGGACATCCTCTGCCTGGACCATCGAAACACCCTGCCGGGACAGCTTTTTCGCACGATCGTCGGCGGAGAGGTCGTCCCAGGCGTCCTGGTATTCGCAGATGGTGAACGGGCCGTACACCTCGGTGAGGCCGTACACGTGCACCACCGTGATGCCGAGGGCACTGAGCTGACCGATGATCGTCGGCGACGGCGGAGCTCCCGCGGTGGTGATGCGCAACGGCCTGTCCAGGGCGTGCGCCGACGAGGCGCCGACGATCGTCGTGCACACCGTCGGGGCGCCGCACATGTGGGTGGCGCCGAGATCGTCGATGGCCGACCAGATGGCGTCGGCGCGTACTGCACGCAAACAAATGTGTGTCCCCGATGCCGCGGTCACCGCCCACGGCGTGCACCAGCCGTTGCAGTGGAACATCGGCAGCGTCCACAGGTAGCGGGTGTGGCCGGTGAACTGATTGTGGAAGGTCTCGCCGAACGAATTCAGGTACGCCCCGCGGTGGGTGTACATGACGCCCTTGGGTTTTCCGGTCGTGCCCGAGGTGTAGTTGATGGTGATGACGGCGTTCTCATCGTCGACGGTCCATGGCCGGGCCGGCAGATCGTCGGCGCCTTTCAGGAAATCGGTGTAGGAGACGAGGCCTTCGATCTCGTCGGGGCCGGCGGGCGTGCCGAACTCGGGATCGTCCACCTCGACGACCGTGTGCAGGCTCGGGATCACGTCGGCGATCGCCGCGACCGTCGCATGGAACTCGGAATCGGCAACCAGGATCGTCGACTCGGAATGGTTGAGGATGTAGGCGAGTTCGGCGCCGGCCAGTCGCGAATTGAGCGCCACCAGCACCCCGCCGGCCAACGGCACCGCGAAGTGTGCGATCAGCATCTCCGGGATATTCGGAGCCAGATACGCCACCCGGTCCCCCGGCTGGATCTTGGACGCCAGAACCCGCGCCAGACGCTGCGTCTCGTCGGCGAACTCGGCGTAGGTGTAGCTGCGCCGCCCGTACACGATGGCGGTGCGGTCGGGAAAGACGTTCGCCGAACGTTCCAGGAAACGCAGCGGACTCATCTCGGACCTGTTCGGAACGGGTGTCACTGCGGTCTGACCGGTCATCGACATGCACTCTCCTCGGATACGTGACAATCGCCCACCTTACGACGCCCTGTGGCGGCGGGTCACGGCATCTGCGGGTTCGGGTCGATGTCGTAGGTGCCGCCTATCCTCACGGGTATGGTGTCGATTCGGCATGAGGCGATCGTTGAGTTGATTCGGTTGTGTCCTGAGTTCGCGGTGGAGATGCTGACCGGGATATCGGATGTTGTTGTGCCCGGGTACGAGTCGGCGGAGGTCGGGTCAGCCGATCTGAGTGAAGTGGTGCCGACCGAGCGGCGTGCCGATGCTGTGGTCACACTCAACGATCGGGACGGTGGTGCGGTCCTGGGGATCGTCGTCGAGGTGCAGTTGGGTCGTGACGGCGATAAGTCGTACACGTGGCCGAGTTACGTGATTTCGCTGCGTCAACGGCTGCGTTGCCCGGTCGAGTTGTTAGTGGTGTGTGTCGATGACGGTGTGGCGCGCTGGGCGCACAGCCGATACCGATCGGGCGGGCATCGGTGATCACCCCGATCGTGGTGGGACCAAAAGTCGTCCCGGTTGTCGATGACGTCGAACAGGCCCGGTCAAGTGTGGAGCTGGCGATGCTGTCGGCGATGGCACACTACGATGTACCTGGGGTTTTGGAAGCTTTGGCGGCCACGATCGCCACTGATTCCGAGCATGGCTACGTGTATTCTGAACTGATCTGGGCGGTACTTTCGGGAGCCGCCCGCGTGCGCTGGGAGCGGCTGATGACAACGACAACATGGAAGCATCAATCCCCATTTGCCCGGAAGCACTTCGGTGATGGAGAAGCCAAAGGCAGAACCGAGGAAGCGGTCGTTGCTGTTCTGACCGTCCTCGAAGCGAGGGGGATCGAGGTGCCCGAGGTGGTGCGTGACCGCGTGCGTGGTTGCGACGATCTCGATTTGCTCCAGACGTGGCTGAGTCGGTCGGCCACCGCCGGCGAGATCGGCGACGTATTCGACTGACCGATAGGACGACCGGTCGTCGGAGGACCGGTGCTTGACACGAGTACTGCCCCACCACAAGCTCATGAAACGAAATCCCACCCGGCAACGGGTGGGATTTTGTGAATCTGGTGGCCAGGGCCGGGATCGAACCGGCGACCTTCCGCTTTTCAGGCGGACGCTCGTACCAACTGAGCTACCTGGCCGGAAGGTCCGGCACGAAACCGAAACCTTTTGGCGACCCTGACGGGACTCGAACCCGCGACCTCCGCCGTGACAGGGCGGCGCGCTAACCAACTGCGCCACAGGGCCATATTCTGTTGTCCACCACACCTGTGCCAGGTGAAGCAGCGTACCCCCTACGGGATTCGAACCCGCGCTACCGCCTTGAAAGGGCGGCGTCCTAGGCCGCTAGACGAAGGGGGCCGGTTCCCGGTGGGAGCCACTCCCGTGGGAGCCGCACAATCGTATGACACCACCCCAACATTCCCCAAACCAGCAGGTCAGCGCCGCCAAGCACTCCCGCGACGCAAACTTCGTCCCGCGCATCTGTTGTCGCGATATCGGATTCGCGGGACGGAGTTCTGGTCGCGGGAATCGTGCGCGGCGGGGTCAGGTTGCGGGGACGTAGGTGCCGTGGAAGGTCATCGGTACATGGTGTTCGAGGGGTGCGGTTGCGATCGGGCCGTCGTCGGGCCGGTCGGCCCGCAGGATCGTCAGGCGTGAGCGGCGGTGCAGGGGTTCATGTTCTAGCGTGAGCAGCCATCCGTCGCCTTCGTTACCCGGCGTGGTTCGCGGCGCGAACAGCGGCTCGCAGATGGTGTTCCCGTCGGGGACGGTGTATCGGCTCGTGTTTCCGGTGCGATGGTCGACGGTGGCGATGGAGTCCGGGTCGCCACCCGACCTCGATGCCTCCGCCAGGTAGCTGAAGCGATGTTCACGCGTGATGCGTCGCGGATCGAGTTGCGGGAACTCGCAGCCCCGATCGTTCAGTTGTTCGTGCGTGACCTTGCCCGCGGCCGGGTCGATGGTGAGCCGGGTCAGCGTTCCACCGAACGCCGGGCCGGGATTGTCCCGGAAACGCCGCAGGTGGTTCTCCCATTGCATCCAACCGCCGTCCGCATTATGGGCGACGATGTCAACCACCGTGTTCGCACCGTGCTCGTAGGCGTTGGTTACGTGAAAGTGGAACAGCGCGTCGGTCTCCATGCGTGTCCCAGGACCACCGCCGCGGGGTACGAGAACGATTGTGGTTCCCAGCTCGGGACGGTACGAAAGAGCTTCATCGAACGGCCGGAGACCGAGTGCCACCGATACCGGTTTGCGCACCACCAGCGGGCCGAGGATGAAGACCAGATGCCTGTCCGTGAGCGCGAAGTCGTGGACGAAACCCAACTTCGTTATCGGAACCGTGGCGATGCCGTGCAGACGTCCGCCCCGGTCGAGCCGGTAGCAGCGAATCATCGGACGCGGGAAGAAGTCGACACCGAAGTTGAACACCTCGCCGGTGGCGGGGTCGGCCTTGGGATGCGCGGAGAACGCCCCGAGACGCTTGAGGGCGCCGCCGAAGGATTCGGTCCCCTCCGTGTCGAGCGTCAGGGGGTCGAGCCGGTGCGGCTTACCGCCCTCCCACAGTGCGTACAGCGCATCGTCGTGCACCAGGACGTTGGTGTTGGCCATGTTCTCGGGAAAGCGCATCGCGTTCGCGAGGGGGCCGCCGAGTCTCTGGGTGGCGAACCCGCGGGGCCACTTCCCGGTCTCGTTCGTCCTTCTGAAGGCTCTGGTTCGCACATACCGGTTGCGGTAGCGCACACCCGATGGGCCGATCTCGAACCGGGAGACCATCCCGTCGCCGTCGAAGATGTGTCCCATGGGATGCCCGTCGATGTCGAGGCGACCGGGTCCGATCCGGTAGAGGACTCCGCGCAGGTCGTCGGGGATGGTGCCCTCGATCTCACCGACCTCGTAATCCTGCTCGAGATGCTGCGAGTCCCACGGCGACATCCCGTTCTCAGACGCATTGATTGAGACACTCATGGCTATCAACGTCTCATGAATGAAGCTGATGCGCAGCAAGTTGTCGCTATTGGGGGACATACACTAGCAGCCATGCGCACCATCGAGGATCTCACCGCGGCCGCTCGCACGGTGGTCCAGAACGTCGGCATCGGCTCGATGACGCTCGCCGCGGTCGCCCGGGAGGCGGGTATCAGCCGGGCCACCATGTACCGGCGGTTCGCCTCAAGGGACGAGTTGCTGTCGGCGCTCATCATCGCCGAACTCGACGCGCTGGAGAACGTCGTCCGCGGCCGGCTCCGGTTCGCCGACCAGCCCCGCGAGACGATCCAGATGATCGTCCGCGAAGTTCTCGATTACAACGCAAACAACGTCATGCTTCAGGCGGCGTTACGGATCGATGGGGCCGATCTGCTCCCCTGGCTGATCCGTGGCCCGGACCGCCCGACCATCGTCGATATCGTCACCGAACGCGTGCTCGCCTATGTCGGACAGTCCCCGCTTGCGGCACATCTGAGCCCGACGCCGGAGTCGGCTGTCGAGTTCATGGTGAGTGCGATCTATGCCGAATTGCTCTCGCCGGCACGCCACCTCTCGCACGCCCAACTGTCCAATTACATCGCCGACGCCGTCTGCGTCGAAAATCTCCGCGCCTGACCCCCATACAAAAAGAACCACCCGCTACCGGGTGGTTCTTTACGTGGCCAGGGCCGGGATCGAACCGGCGACCTTCCGCTTTTCAGGCGGACGCTCGTACCAACTGAGCTACCTGGCCGGAAGGTCCGGCACGAAACCGAAACCTTTTGGCGACCCTGACGGGACTCGAACCCGCGACCTCCGCCGTGACAGGGCGGCGCGCTAACCAACTGCGCCACAGGGCCATATTCTGTTGTCCACCACACCTGTGCCAGGTGAAGCAGCGTACCCCCTACGGGATTCGAACCCGCGCTACCGCCTTGAAAGGGCGGCGTCCTAGGCCGCTAGACGAAGGGGGCCCGTTCCCGTTGGGAGCCGCATCAGCTTATGACACCCCACACCGAATCAACAAATCACCTGTTCAGAGCGGCAATCCACCGTCGTGGACGTAAGTTGCCTCCGCATCACATTGCGCATCTGGAAGGGCTCTCCGACGCGCCCGGTACGACGACGCCCGACGCGGCAAACGATGAGACGCCAGGCTGCCGGGCCCCCGAAAACAGGGTCGGATTGCCGTGTACACTCATCCCTGCCTCGCTGACGCGGGGCTCTGCGCCCCTATAGCTCAGTTGGTAGAGCTACGGACTTTTAATCCGCAGGTCCCAGGTTCGAGCCCTGGTGGGGGC
>NZ_CALLZT010000089.1:0-14982 GCF_937858515.1 uncultured Gordonia sp.
GTGTCATCGACCACCGCGTCGGGGTCCGTGTCATCGACCACCGCGTCGGGGTCCGTGTCATCGACCACCGCGTCGGGGTCCGGGGGCCCGCCGGCGTCGTCGGACACGCGCATACCGGCCAGGGTGGCCGCCTCGGCGGCCCGCACCCGCGCGTCGGCGGTCGTGGTGGCAGCCCCCGCTTCGACCCTGTCAACGAGATCGGCGAGAACGGCACCGGCGTCGACGGATTCGAGCTGATGCGGATCGCCGACAAAGATGATCCGGGCGTCGGGGCGGATCGCGTCGAGCACGTAGCTCATCGCCGTCATCGACAGCATCGACGTCTCGTCCACCACCACGACGTCGTGGGGCAAGGTGTTGGTCCGGTTGTACCGCGGGTTGGCACCCGGCCGCCACGACAGCAACGAGTGGACGGTGACCGCGCGGATAGGAGTGGCATCGCGACGGTAGGAGGCGACCGACGACTCCAACTGTGCGGCGGCGCGGCCCGTCGGCGCACACAGTCCTATCCGCAGACGATGCTCGGCGAGATGTTCGAGGGTCGCGAGAATCCTTGCGACGGTGAAGGTTTTGCCGGTTCCCGGACCACCGGCCAGGACGGTGATCCAGCGGCCCGCCGCGACGAAACCGGCCAGTCGTTGCCGTGCGTCGACCGTCGCGACATCATCTGAGGAACCATCCGCATCCGCGGCGCCAGGTTCGCCGAAAGCGCGATACACGGCCTCCCGCAACGCATCCGGGTCGACCTCGGGGGCGCGTGCGGCGCGGTCGTCGAGCACCGACCGGATGACGTGTTCCTGGCGAAAGTACTTGTGCAGGTACAGCAGCGGACCGTCGTCGGAGTCGGCCAGCACCAGTGGACGCAACGGTCCGGTGCCGGCACCGGCCACCAGCGGGCACCTCGCCAGCGCGTCGGCAAGAGCCTGAGCCGACGGCACGCGCACGTCCTCGGGGGCAGACCCGGCAATCGATTCTGTGACGCCGTCCAGCGCCAGGCAGGTCGACCCCTGCCGCACCGCCCGCACGACCAGCGCCACACCGAGTTTGGCGTCATCGGTAATCCGTTCCCCCGACAATCTGCCCAGCCGGTCGACGACGTGCAGATCGGCGGCCGAGAGCACACCGGCCCGGTTCCACGGTTCGAGCACCGGATCGGCACCGAACACCAGGTCGTCGGCGAACCGGTCCTGCCCGGCGGTACCGTCGGTCATCGGGCAACCTCCGCGGCGCCGGCGATCAGTTCGGATCCGGCGATCAGATCGGACAGGGCCACAACCAACTCCACCGGGATCTCCCATTCGAACACTCCGCATCCAGGGGGTGTTTCCGGTCCGATCATGGCGCGCACGAAATGATACTGCGCCGGGGCAAGGTGTGTCCGCGGCTCGTACCCGGGCAGCCGCCAGCGCAGAAACCTGTGCAGCGCAACCGAATAGATCAGTGCCTGCAGCGGATAGTGATTGGCCATCATCTCGGCGGCCATGGCCTCGGCAGTGAAATCCTCGGCCAGCAGATCACCCGGCCGCAGCCGGTTGGTCTTGTAGTCGACGATCGTGAACCGGCCGTCGGGCCGGCGCAGCACCGAATCGATACTGCCGGTGAGGAATCCGCGATAGGTCTGAGCGGGCAGCTCCCGCAGGTGAGCCGAGTACCCGGCCAACAGATCAGCCGCCGGAAGGTGCCGATCGAGCAAGTCGGCGACCACGGCCACCGTGAAGCCGCCATCCGCGCCGTCCTCGCCGCCGAGCGGGAACTCGAAGTCGAGCTCGGAGAGCCGGTCTCGCGGCGGAATCGACCACAGGTCACCGAAACCCAGCGGCGTCGTCAGCACTCCGACGATCGCCCGGGTCAGGACGTCGATGTCGATGTCGGCGGCCCCCACCGATTCGGCGACCAGCTCGCGTACGTGTGCGTCGATGTCGGGGGCGGACGTGTCGACGTATTCCAAGGCCTCGTGCACGACGGTGCCGAACGCCGCACCGAACGGCAGGCCGTTCATCAGCGACGCCGTGGGCGAGTCACCGACCGCCACCGGCTCGGCGACCGGATCGGTGGCCTGCCCCGAATCGTCGTCGGTGTGCACGCGCATGTCCCCCGGCATGTCACCGTCGGGTTCGCTGCCGGCGGTGACCGGTGACGCCGCGCCATGGGCCCCGGCCGTGATCGCGGAATAGGATGTGCGGCGCCAGGTTTGGTCGATCTCGCGGGTGAAGGTCGCGGCCGACAGCGCACCGGCAGGCTGATCGCGGGCGGGATCGGTCCACGTGGTGTGCGCCGCGCGGGCAGGTTCGACCGAGATCGCGGTGCCGGCGGCCACGCCACGCAAGATGGCCACCACCGCGCCGTCGTCGGGGACATCGACCGAATCGGGCACCGGCCACGCCTGGGTGCGCGGCCCGGAACCGGCCGTAGGCCCGCCGAAGGTCAGCCGGTGCAGTGGTGCGTTTCGGGTACCGAATGCGGGTGCCCACCACATCACCACCTGCGACTGTGCCCGTGTCGCGGCGACGTACAGCAGCCGCAATTCCTCGGCGACCGTTTCGGCCTGTGCCTGCGCCCACCGGCGTGCCCGGCCCGGGGCACTCTTGCCTCCGACGTCGAGGCGACGAACGCCGTCCGGATCGTGATACATGATCGTCTTGTCGTCGGGCATGTGGAGGCTGTCCCAGGCGAAGGGCAGGTAGACGATCGGGAATTGCAGTCCTTTGCTGGCGTGCACCGTCATGATCTGTACCGCCTGCGCATCCGATTCGAGACGACGGGTCTGATCCTCGGTGCGGGCGTGTGAGACGACGTCGGCGACCCGATCGGTCAACCACTCGGTGAGTTCGCTGATGCCCCAGCCCTGATCCATCACCTGTCTGTTGCAGATCGCCGCGACCTGCAACAGATCGGTCATCGCGCGTTCGCCGTGCGGGGCCGCGAGCACCCGCGCGGCAACCGCCATCTGGTCGACGATGCACGCGGCCATCGCCGAGAAGCCGGCTTCGACGAACACCCTGCCCCATTCGGCGATGTGCGCTGCCAACGCCGAGATCCGCTGGTCGTCGGCGTCGGCGAGATCGGCCGCCGACCAGCCGATGAGCGAAGTGGTCGCGGCCAGCCGGACACTGTTGGTGCGGGCGGGCGACTCGATCGCGGTCAGCACCCACAACCAGTGCCGGGCAGCGGCGGTCCGGAACACGCTCGCGCCCGAACCCACGACGGCGGCGATACCGCGTTCGGCGAGCGCACGCCGCAGCGGCTCAACCGTCTTGTTGGTCCGGACCAGCACGGCGATGTCGCCGGGTCGCACCGGACGACTCTCATCGCCGAGGCGCACCGGCGATGAGAGCAGGGCGGCGATGTCGTCGGCGGCATCCTCGATCACCCGGGGCCGGATGTAGTCGACGGACGGGAATCCGCTGTCGCCGAACACGGTGAAGTCGGCGCGGACCAGTGCACGGATCCGCAGCGGCGCCGCGCCGTGCAATCGGCTGCCCGGGCGGGCGGCGCCGACCGCACGCGCGACGATCTCCGGGTGGCCGAGCTGTGCACCTCCGTAGATTCGGGCGAGCGCGGCCACCAGGTCACCGTCGGAGCGGTGATTGGTATCCAGTGCCAGCCGCTGATCGGCGGACCGGACCGCGGACAGATAGCTCAGGACCTCGGCGCCGCGAAAGCCGTAGATCGACTGCTTGGGATCGCCCACCAGCACCAGCGGCCGATGACCGTGAAAACAGCGCCGCACGATCTCCCACTGCTGAGGGTCGGTGTCCTGGAACTCATCGATGAGCACCACCCCGAACTGCTCACGGATACGCGCGCATGCCTGCGCGCCGACGTCCTTGTCGCACACGATCCGGTAGAGGATGGCCTGCAGATCGTCGTAGGTGCGGACCCGCGAGGCCCGTTTGCGCCGTTCGACGATTGTCCGGAGCTTGCGGGTGAATCGCACCCGGCGAAGCACGGCCTGCGCTGCCGGGGAGCCGGGATCGGCCAGTTCGGACTCGTCCGGGGACAGTTCGGCCGCGGGATTGCGCATCGCATCGCGGGCGATGTCCTCGGCAGCGCCGAAACCGAATTCGGGGCTGTCTGCGTCTTTGAAACCATCCATGTACAGGTCGCGTGCGGCCTCGGCGACCATCTCGTCGACGTCCTCGACGATGGCGGCCACCAGGTCCCGTTCCCCGAGAAAGCCCAACGCTTCCAGCATCCGGTTGCAGAAGGTGTGGGTCGTGGCAATGGTGGATGCGTCGAAGTCCGACAGTGCCCGCTGCAGGTTGTCGCGCCGCCCGGCCACCTGCGCCGGATCGCCCGAGGCGAGGAACCGCTCAAGCGGGTCCGGTGAGCGCAATGCCGACGCGGGGTCGGCGAGTGCGACGCACAGTCCGCGCACCCGTTCCCGCATCCGCTCGCGCAGTTCGGCGCTGGCCGCGCGGCTGAAAGTCACCAGCAGGACCTCGTCGATCGCCGTACCCTCGGCGATATGACGGGCCGCGAGGCCGACGATGGCGTACGTCTTGCCGGTACCGGCGCTCGCCTCCAGCACTGTGGTGCCCGGCGGCAGTGGTGCGGTGATGTCGAACGACCGGGGTCCGCCGGCACCGGTTGTTCTGCTCATGCGTCCACCTCGTGGTTCAGCAACGGAATCCACAGCTTCCGGGCGAGTGCGCAGAACACGGCTCCGGCGTCATCACCGAGATCGGGATCCGGTTCCAGACCTACTGCACCCCAATCGATGTCGTCGCGATCGCCGATTCGGTCGATGAGCAGGTCATCGAAGTCGACGGTCGCCGACACATCCCCGCCGAAGGCCATCCGCACGAACCGGTTCCACGACTCGCCGTATTCGTGCCCGAACGATCGCCGCGCGGCCGACAGCCCCACCAGCCCGCCGGAACGGCGGCCGGACTCGACGAACTCGGCGGCCAGGTCCGCGGTGACCGGCAGGATCTTCCGCAGTCCCAGATCACGCACCGCGACAAGCTCTTCCAGAATCGGTACCGGATCGTCGGGAACACCGAACCGGGACAGGGCAACCCCTCCGGTCCTGCTCCTGCGGCGGCCGACCACCACCGCCGAGGTGACCGACGGCGCCGCGGAGCCGGAACCGACCGTCGGCGCCGCGGCGAGGGCGAGCAGACCGATCCAGGCGGCCAACCGCTGTTTGGGGCGGAGTTTGGAAAATGTTGCGGTGACGATGTTCTCACCGAACACGTCGGCTATCGTGCCGTGGATGCGTCTGCCATCGGCGAGCGGGACCAGCACATCGGCAGTCCTGTGGCCGCCGTCGCCGGTCGCGTGCCGACGCAACGGGACCACCGCGTCGTGCACGTCGGTGACCGCGTCCGAAATCGTGCGCAGTTGCCGGGAACCGAACATCCTGGGCGGCAACGTACCCCGGCGCAGCTCCGCGGCCTGACAGTCCAGCAACGATGCACCGTCGAGCATGCGCCGAAGCAGCCTGTCGCCGACACCCCACTCGTCGAGTCCGCCCAGGGTGATGTCCAGCTCGTCCGCGTGCGCCTGCTCCTCCTGCGGAATCCAGATCTGCAAGCGCTGCCGGAAGAATGCCTCGATCGGCGAGATGTGGAAGGCGATCAGATCGGCCAGGTCGATGTCCCGGGCACCTGTCGCGACGGGCTCGTGCGTGGGCTCGGCAAAGACGCACCGTGCCGGGACTGCCACGGCGTGCTCACCATGCGCTGATCGCAGGGCACGCGCCCCGTCGAGCAACGAGGTGTCGTGACTGAACGGACCTGCGATACCGCGCACCGCGGCGTCGGTGAAATTGCGGGAATCGAAGGCGTGCAGGGTATGCCGGCGCACCACACCCGCACCTGCGGCCGGGCCGTCGGCGCCGGTGAGAGTATCCAGGGTATCGACCAGTTCGCTGACGACGACTGCCGGCGGGATCGCGCGACCGGTGATCGGATCCGCACCGGTGAAGTACACGTGCAGAGTCTCGGTCGCCGCCCAGATGGCGTCCAGAAAGGCCTGCCTGTCCTCGTCGCGCGGATGACGTTCCCCGACCAGCGGCCGGGTTCCGCAGACATCGTCGCCGTCGATGCGGGTGGCACGCGGGAAGGTATCGGCGTCGATGCCGAGCAGGATGATCACCCGGTGCGGAACCGAACGCATCGGCACCATCGAACACACCGTGAGTTCGCCGGTACGGAAGTTCGAGCGCCCGGCACGGCTGACCAGCAGCCCCGACATCAGGTCACGCACATCGGCCAGACGCAACTCGCATGAAGTCGCAGCGAGCGCACCGTGTTCGGCGGGAGCATCGTCGAGAACCCTGCCGATGGTTCGCAGCGCCGCGGTGGTGGTCCAGTCCTCGCCGGGGACCGCGGCGGTCAGGGCACGCACGCCGTCGGCGAGGATAGTTGCCCAGCGCGCCGGGGTTGCAGACGAATCCATCTGCGACAGAACATGATCAAGCCTGTTGACGAATTCGGCGAACCGGCCGAACAGGTCGATGGCGGTACTTTCGACGGCGTCGAGCGGCAGCGCCGCACCCAGCCACTGCCCGTCGGTCTCGTCGGCCACGGCCCCGAGCGCGATCCGGTCCAGACCCGCGGCGAAGGTGCCCTGCGCGAACGCCCCCATACTGAATCGCTGTCGTTCCCGGACCCCCAAACCCCAACGAATACCGCTGCGGCCCAACCACTCCCGGATGGTGTCCAGGTCGGAGTCGGCGAAACCGAACCGGACCCGCACGGGTTCGGCTGACGCGAGGTCGAGAACCTCGCTCGCGGTGACCCTGCCCGCGGCCAGCGCCACGACGTGCGCGATCACCTCCAACACCGGATTGACCTGCCGCACACCACGATCGGCCATACGCACCCGCAGGGAGAACGCCGGATGGCCGAGCCCGGACTGGCCGAAGGCACCGCGGATCAGCGGGCTGAAGGTCTCCACGTCGGGGCACATGATCAGCACATCGCGCGGTTGCAGGGTGGGGTCGGCCGAGAACAGGTGCAGCAACCGGTCGCGAAGGACTTCCACCTGTCGCTGCGGACCGTGACACGAGTGCACCTCGACGGTGCCGTCGTCTGCGGCGCTGCCCGGATGCGGGCGATCCTCGCGCAGCCCCGCCTGCAGGGTGTGGAGAAGGGACTCGCGCGGGCCGTCGGCCGTCGCGTGGTGCAGGTCGCGGTCGGCGAGTCCTGCGAGCCGCTCCTGCAACTCGCCGACATCGCGGGCCAGACTGGCCAGCAATGGATGCCGTGGCACGCACCGTTTCCACTGTCCGCGCGGCACCGGCGGCGTGAGCAGTCGCGGAGCGCCCGCGGTGCGCAGTGACGACGGACCACGCTCCCACAGCACCGGACTCGGATGTGCGAGGTACAGGTGCACGTCGTGATGTTCGGCGGCGGCGGCGAGAACCCGGCGCAGCGACTCGGAGATGCGCGTGGGCCCGAACACCGACAACCGTGCGGGCAGGTCGCCTGCCTGCGGATCCTCGCGCAGACGGGCACACACCTGGTCCAGATACTCGACCGGATGCGGCACCCCGATCTCGGCGCGCACCGCGCGGAAGAAGCCGGGCTGCCAGATCATACCCTTGGCGACCGGTTCGCCGGTGCCGTCGAGGTCGGTACCGCCGGCAGTAGGCCCGGCGGCCCATGCGGCGAGCATGGCCGGCCGGGCCGTCGCGTAGCGGGTGAACAGGTCGGCGATCTGTCGCGCGGTGGCGTACCTGCGGCCCTGTCGGTACTCGGCATCGGCGAGAGCCTGCGCACCGCCGGGCCCACTGCGACCGTCGCGCCCGGTCGTGTGCGCTCCGACGTGCCGGGCGATGACCCGGAACGCGTCGTCGTCGACACTCGCGTCGAGAACACGCAGCACCGGCCAGACCAACCGGCCCGGACGCCACGGATCGTCCACCCGACCGGTGCCGGTCAGGGTGAACGACGACCCCGAATGGACCGCCGCCACGATCCGATCGGCCAGGTCGGCCGGCGACGGGAAATCGATGTTCGCGCAGATCCCGTCGCTGGTGGAACCGGTGCCGAGTCGGCGGGCCAGATGCTGCTGCAACCAGCGCTCCACGCCGCGTGCGGGCACACTGACGATCTCGGGCGCGAACGGATCGGCCGGTGCAGTCGGTGCCGACAGGACGCCGGCGAGCACGTCGGCCAGTACATCGGTGCGTTCGGCGCGGTGGACGATCAGCATCGGTGTCGGTTCCCCCTGCCGCCGCTAGATGCTCTGCAGATCCGGCATCGGACCACGCCAGTTCCCGAATATGGCCTTCACCTCGTCCGACAACGGCAGCGACGCCCCGGTTGACCGCTCGATGCCGACCAGAACCGTGCGCGCGATCGCACACAGCTCCCCATCGGCCGAGTACAGCCGGCACCCGATGGTGACCGACTTGCCGCCGATACGGCCGACCGAGACGACCACCCGCACCGGGGCGAAGCTGTACATCAGTGGTGCGCGGAACTCGATGTCCTGACGGGCCACCACCGTGACCGGACGCCGCAGACCGCTGTCGTTGCGGAACCAGGTGGCCAGCGCCCGGATGCGGGACTCCTCGAAGATCCGGGCGATCACCACATTGTTGACGTGGTTGTTCAGATCCACGTCGCCCCAGCGCAGCGACACCGGAATGTCGATCCCGCCGTCGGGTGCCCGACGGATAACGACCCGTTCCTCACTGACGATCTCACCGCCGGGGCCACCGTCGGTGGGCTCGGTCTCTTCGATCTGCGAATCACCGTCTACCTGTGAAGGGCTGTTCTCGCGCACACGGCAAACCCTAACGGCTCGGTGCGACCTTGCGGCCCGCCGGTCGTACCGTCACCCCTTCATCGTCTCCGTGACGCGAGATACACCCGAACGCACCCACAGGTGCGCGCGCGGAGACGTAGACTCACCCGGAGGCTGCCACGGGCGGCGTGCTGACGCGGGTTCGAGCTGCGGAGAGCAGGACTCGGCGAAGGGGGCCACCGGTGATCATCGAGACCCCGCGCACCCGCCTGCTCCCGGTTTGCGCTGCCGACGTCGATGACCTGGTGCTTCTCGACAGCGACCCCGAGGTGATGCGCTACGTCAGCGGTGGCGCGCCCACCCCGCGCGGCGAGATCGTTGATTGGGTTCTGCCACGCGCGCAGTCGCACCTGCGGTCCTCCCGCGGCGGACTGTGGGTGGCCCGTCAGCGCGAAAGCGATCACTTCGTCGGCTGGGTGTCCTTGCGGCACCCCGGGCACAGCCGGCAGTCCGAACTGGAACTGAGCTACCGGCTGGGGCGGCGATGGTGGGGATCGGGCCTGGCCACCGAATCCTCCGGCGCGCTCATCACGATGGCTTTCCGGACGCTGGGTACCCAGCGGGTGTTCGCGACGACCACCGCCGCGAACGTCGGTTCGCGGCGGGTGATGGAAAAGCTCGGCATGTGTCTGACCTGGGTGGCGATGCCCGACGACTGCGCCGACCCCGACCTCGCGGACGTCGAATACGAACTCTCCCGTGCCCAGTGGGAACTCGGGCAGGCACCGACGGTCCGGTTTCGCCGCATCGCCACAGGTCACAGCACCAAGGATGCGGTATCCGGTGGCCGTCACCGCCGCGCTGCCACCACCGAGTTTCCCTTCATCGCGACCGAAGCCGGATAAGCGGCTACCGTAACGACTGTGCGAGTCGGTACCTCCCGCCTCGCACACAGGGCACACGTGTGCCCGTCACGACCGCCATGCACCACCTGACAGGAGTCGTCCACATATGAGCCGCCCGCATATCGTCATCATCGGTTCGGGATTCGGCGGACTGTTCGCTGCCCAGCGCCTGCGCAAGGCCGATGTCGACATCACGCTGATCGCCCGCACCACCCATCACCTGTTCCAGCCGATGCTCTATCAGGTGGCCACCGGCATCGTCTCCGAGGGCGAGATCGCGCCCGCCACCAGGGTCATCCTGCGCAAGCAGCGCAACGTCAAGGTCGTGCTCGGCGATGTGACCACGATCGACCTCAAGGCCGGCACCGTCACCTCACGACTGCTCGAGCGCATCACCACGACCCCGTACGACAAGCTCATCATCGCCGCGGGCGCCGACCAGTCCTACTTCGGCAACGATCAGTTCGCCGAGTACGCGCCCGGCATGAAGACGATCGACCACGCGCTCGAGCTTCGCGGCCGCATCCTCGGCGCGTTCGAGCAGGCCGAACTGTCCGACGACCCGGCCGAACGCGAACGCCTGCTGACGTTCGTGGTGGTCGGGGCCGGCCCGACCGGTGTCGAGCTGGCCGGCCAGATCGCCGAGATGGGTGACAAGACCCTCAAGGGCACGTTCCGCAACATCGACCCGACCCAGGCCCGGGTGATCCTGCTCGACGCCGCACCGGCCGTGCTCGGGCCGTTCGGCGACAAGCTCGGCAAGAAGGCCGCGGCACGGCTGGAGAAGATGGGCGTCGAGATCCAGTTGAACGCGATGGTGGTCGATCTCGACTACGACGGCCTCGTCGTCAAGGAGAAGGACGGCTCGACGCGGCGGATCGAATCGCAGTGCAAGGTGTGGTCAGCCGGCGTGCAGGCAAGCCCACTGGGCAAGCAGCTCGCCGAGCAGTCCGGTGTCGAACTCGATCGGGCCGGCCGCGTCAAGGTCGAGCCGGACCTGTCGATTCCCGGGCACCCGAACGTGTTCGTGGTGGGCGACATGATGGCCGTCGACGGTGTGCCGGGTGTGGCACAGGGCGCGATCCAGGGCGGCCGGTACGCGGCCGACGCCATCAAGGCCGAACTGTCCAAGGGCCAGACTCCCGAGCAGCGTAAGCCGTTCAGCTACTACGACAAGGGGTCGATGGCCACCATCTCACGCTTCAGCGCGGTGATGCAGGTACCCATCCCCGGAACCAAGAAGAAGTTCGAGACCGAGGGCTATTTCGCGTGGCTCGGCTGGCTGGCGCTGCATCTGGTGTACCTGGTCGGCTTCCGCAACCGCCTCAACACCCTCATCAACTGGTTCTTCTCCTTCACCACCCGCGGCCGTTCCCAGCTGGCCGTCACCGAACAGCAGGTGTATGCCCGCACCGCCCTGGGTCACCTCAGCGAGATCGAGCATGCGTCGGTCGCCCACGTCGAGGACGAGTTGGCAACGGGCAGCTCGGACAAGACCGAACCCGAATCGGCTGCCGGCTGAATCAGGTGAGGGTCGCGGCGATCTCCCGGGCCGCCGCGACCCGGTCGGCCAGTACCGTCGTCAACGACGGGACGACCCCGAGGCCGGGTGTGCCGGGCGTGGGGACCGTCGCCAGGCGCAGGCGGGCCGCGTATTCCTTGGCCGAGACGGACTCCGGCCGGTCGTCGGGGTAGCTGAACGTCGAGGTCAGCCCACGGTGCCCGCGCCGCAACGTATCCGGGCCGACAACCATCCGGTGCCGCAGCACGGGGTGATCACCGATGTCCACGTGCAACGTCCCCGACCAGCGCCCGCCGACACCGGCATCGGCAGCACCACGGCCCACCTGCACATGTTCGGCGATCAGCACGCGGGCAGCGGGATGTAGTTGCGCGATGGTCGTCGTCGTGTGGTGTGCTCCGCCGGCGACGATGGTCGGTTCCGGATCACACACGAGCTCGCCGCCCTCGTCGACCTCGATAGTCCAATGTGTGCTGGAATCGGGGCGCTGTGCCGACGGCAACGCTATCGTGGCGGCGACCGATCCGAGTTCGAGCCGCGCACCGGCCTCGACGACCACGCGGATACGGATTTCATCACCGCCCAGAGGTGTTGCGGCCGTGGAGATCAAGTGCAGCCGCGCCGGACCGGTACGACGCACGGCGAGCCCACCGGTGGCCGCGGTGTGGATCGACGCATCCGAGCGGGCGACGACCGTGACATCAGTGAACATCAACCGGGGATGCCGCGTATTCGGCGAGTTGGGTGCGCACCCACGCCAGCACCTCGCTCGCCGACGGATCGTCGGTCAGGGAGATCAGCGCCGTCGGGCGACCCTGGCGTACCTTCGCCGAATCCCGGCGCATCACATCGAGATCGGCGTTGACGCGCTCGGCGAGGTCGGTCTTGTTGACCACCAACAGGTCCGAGAACGTGACGCCCGGACCGCCCTTGCGCGGCACCTTGTCGCCGCCGGCGACGTCGATGACGAAGATCTGCACGTCGATCAGTCCGGTCGAGAATGTCGCGGTCAGGTTGTCGCCGCCGGATTCCACCAGGATCAGATCGAGCGGCGGGTTCGCGGCGATCAGGTCGTCGATGGCGTCGAGGTTGGCGGTGATGTCGTCGCGGATCGCGGTGGGCGGGCAGCCGCCGGTCTGCACGGCGGTGATGCGCTCGTCGGGCAGCACGGCGTGCCGGCGCAGGAAGTCGGCGTCCTCGGTGGTGTAGATGTCGTTGGTCACCACCGCCAGCGACAGTTCGTCACGCAGCTCCCGGCACAGCGCGGCCACCAGCGCGGTCTTGCCCGACCCGACGGGTCCGCCCACGCCGATACGCAGCGCCTCGCCCGGTTCGCGATGGCGGCGGGGCCGATCGTGGTCGTGGCTGTGCGGCTCACCGTCGATCAGATGGGGTGGCATGGGTTCTCGCTCCTTGTCGATAGTGCGGCGTGAATAGTGCGGCGGTGGTCACGACATGAAAAGGGGAATCTCGCGACGGGCATGCCGTTCGGCGTAGATGTCGAAGATCGGGTCGGACAGGTCGGCGAGTCCGGTGGTCGCCTCCTCGGCGACCTGCTCGCACAACGGGGACAGTTCGGCGATCGTGACGGCGACGTCGGCGGGATCGAGCGCCAGCAGGCGCTGGCCCGCGGTCGCCGAACCGCTCATCGTCGTGTACACCAGCACCAGCGCCGTCTGCTGCGGTGAGAGTCCCGCCGCCACACCCACCGATCCACTGATCACCGGGAGATGACTCACCGGACTGTGTTCGTGCCAATCATGTTGCGGATACAGCCTTTTGGCCAGCCGCACCATTCCCCTGCCCTGAGCGTACGAGGCCTGCCGGGCGGCGCTCGACGGGGTTCTGGCATCCATTTCGCGTTGGGCGCGTTGAACACTCAGCTTGCCGCCCGCAACCTGAGCAGCTACCGACGCCGCCACTAGCGCGGCCGTTTCGACACGCCGGCGCAGGAAATCAGCCAGGGTGACCACCGAGCGCACATCACCGTCGGCAACTGCCTGCTCGATGCCGCCGGAATGCACGTGACCACCCACCGGCAGCCGGGAATCAGCCAGGCTCAACATCATTGCCAATGGCGCCTGGCCGATCCCGGAAAGCCCTATTGGAACAGCCTTCATCAGAACAAGAAGTACCGTTGCGCCATCGGCAGTTCGGCCACCGGTTCGGCCTCCCACACCTCGCCGTCCACCCGAACGGTGAAGGTGTCCGGGTCGACCTCGATGCGCGGGCAGGCATCGTTGCCGGGCATGTCCGCCTTGCCGACCTTGCGAGTGTTCTTGACCGGCACCAGCTTCCGGTCCACCCCGATTCGGCCGGCGAGATCGGCAGGCGCACCGGGAGCGACGAAACTGATCGACGTTGCGGCCGCCGCCTTGGGTGCGGCGCCGAACATCGGGCGAGGCAGCACCGGCTGCGGGGTGGGAATCGACGCGTTCGCATCCCCCATCGCCGCCCAGGCGATCGCCCCGCCCTTGATCACCAGGTCCGGGCGCACGCCGAAGAAGGCCGGATCCCACAGCACCAGGTCGGCGAGTTTGCCTTCCTCGACCGAGCCGATCTCGTCGTCGAAGCCGTGTGCCACCGCCGGGCAGATTGTGTACTTGGCGACGTACCGCTGGGCGCGCACGTTGTCGGCCCGGCCGTCGCCGGGCAGCGAACCGCGCTTGACCTTCATCACGTGCGCGGTCTGCCAAGTGCGCAGCACTACCTCACCGATCCGGCCCATCGCCTGCGAATCCGAACCGATCATCGAGATCGCCCCCAGATCGTGCAGCAGATCCTCGGCCGCGATCGTCGACGGCCGGATACGACTCTCGGCGAACGCCAGATCCTCGGGAACGGTCGGATTGAGGTGATGGCACACCATCAGCATGTCGAGATGCTCGTCGAGGGTGTTGACGGTGTGCGGCCGGGTCGGATTGGTGGAGGAGGGCAGCACATTGGGGTAGGCGGCGACGGTGATGATGTCGGGTGCGTGGCCGCCACCCGCGCCTTCGGTGTGGTAGGCGTGGATGCCGCGTCCGGCAATCGCCCCGAGCGTGGCCTCCACGAACCCGGCCTCGTTGAGGGTGTCCGAGTGCAGGGCCACCTGAACACCGGTCTCGTCGGCCACTCGCAGGCAGGCATCGATGGCGGCCGGGGTCGAGCCCCAGTCCTCGTGCAGTTTGAAACCCGAAGCACCGGCGCGGATCTGCTCGTGCATAGCCGCGGCGCTGACGGTGTTGCCTTTGCCGAGCAACGCGATGTTCATCGGCCAGTGGTCGGTCGCGGCCAGGATCGACGCCAGATGCCAGGCGCCGGGGGTGACGGTGGTGGCCTTGCTGCCCTCGGCCGGTCCGGTGCCGCCGCCGATCAATGTGGTGATCCCGTTGCCGAGCGCCTCGTCCATGATCTGTGGGCAGATGAAGTGCACATGGCAGTCGATGGCTCCGGCGGTGATGATCTTGCCGTTGCCGGCGATCACCTCGGTCGACGGTCCGATGACCAGCTTCGGATGCACCCCCGTCATCGTGTCGGGATTGCCTGCCTTGCCCAGTGCGACGATCCGTCCGTTCCGGATACCCAGGTCGGCCTTGATGATTCCCCAGTGGTCGAGCACCACCACGCCGGTGATGACGGTGTCGGGGGCGCCGTCGGCGCGCGTGGCGCGGCTCTGCCCCATGGACTCGCGGATCACCTTGCCGCCACCGAACACCGCTTCCTCACCGGCCAGTCCCGGGCCACCGGAGCGGTCCTCGGTGACCTCGATCAGCAGGTCGGTGTCGGCGAGCCTGATCCGGTCGCCGGTGGTGGGCCCGAACAGTTGCGCGTACCGGTCGCGTCCGAGAAGTGCCATGTCAGATCTCCTCG
>NZ_CALLZT010000090.1:0-18438 GCF_937858515.1 uncultured Gordonia sp.
ACGCGGCACACCACCAGACTACACCCAAGTCGACCTTAACTGAACGGTATTGAGGTTAGCAGAGGTTAGCAGGACAGCAGACACCACCAAAGCTTGCTGTCTGCAATGGATCCCGGCGCGCACAGCAAGGCGTGTGCGCGGCACGTCTTCGGCACCCGCAGGCCAGAATCCGGCATGTCGCCCATACGGCCGATTGCCCAACGGTTCTCCCCTGGTCCATCCTGACCAGCGATACGATAGGAGAAACCCACATATGACGAGCCCCCCCCCCAACAGCTGGGGGACAACTCACCCGCTGAGGTAGGTAACCAAAAGAGTTGGCCGACATGGCCAGTCGTCGCCAGGCTTGTCAGAGGGGGTCGACAGTGGACCTGATCTACCTCTTGCTGAGCGGTATCATCATCATCGCCGCAGTGGTCATAATTTGGTTGGGAAGTCGACCCAGCGCGGGGGTGTCAAGCACCAAGCCCACCCGCATCGGCCATACCTCGGACGGCCAGCCGATTTACCCGATCGTCGGGTACACCCCTGACGGCCAACCCGTAACCGCGGACCGCGCTGTTGGATGGCGGCCGGCGTCAGGCGGCACCAACTCCATGGCCGTCGTCGCGCTTATCATGGGGCTGACCGTCGCCCCGTTGGGAATCGTCTTCGGGCACATCGGGTTGTGTCAGATCAATCGGACCGGGGAAGGTGGCCGTGGCCTCGCCATCGCCGGATTGATTCTGGGCTATATCGGTCTGGCGGCATGGATTGTGCTGATCGTCTTCTATGCCTCGATCTTCACCGGGGGATACTAACGAAATAGGCGTCTGAGGTTGCCGACGATCCCGGAAAACCGAGACTGTCGGCAACCTCAGACCGGTTTCACCTGATCCGCCGCAGTAACCTGGTGACTGTTTCCTCCACCTGCTCAGGTGAGCGGTCGTCAGCGCCGAACAGTAGGCCGACCAGGCGACCGGTGAGCAGGTCGATGAGGTCGGCGGCGTCGGCTTCGGGGGCGGCACTGCCCAGTGCGCCTAACAGGCCGGTGGCGAGGTCGACCGAGAACAGGCACCGCATCAACGCATCACGCAGTTCCGGCTGCTCCCGTACCTCGCCGAGCAGTGCGAACACCGCGAGCGCCTGGTCCCATCGTTCCCCGGTGAGGTTCCGCAACTGCCCGGCGATGAGCGCGGCCGCTCCCTCGGCGGTGACGGGGCCCGCCGACTGCGCCTGTGCGTTGTCGAATGCCGTCCGCGAGTGGACCCGGATGCGTTCGACGACGGCCGCGATGAGTGCGGCCCGGGTGCGGAAGTAGTACGACGTCGAGCCGGCGGGCAGGCCCGCGTGGCGGTCTACGGCCTGGTGGGTCAGTGCCCGCGCACCACCGTCGGCGAGCACCACGATCGCGTGGTCGGTGATCATCGGCCGCCTGTCCCCCGGTCGCACCATCTCGCCTCCCCTACTCGTCGATTGCCGTTCTCCATTACTCTATATTCATAGAGCAATGGAGGTCGCGATGAGACTACGCAATCGCCGAACTCAGGCGGCTCAGTCATTGGCAAGCCGCACCGGCCCACGGTTCCTCGAGTCCGTCGCCGCGTCGGGGATCGTTCTCGACGACGGTCAGCGCCGGGCGATCGACGAGATCGCCGGATCGGAGGAAGCCGGCATCTACCTGTACGGACCCGCCGGGCGCGGAAAGACTGTTCTCGCAACACTGTTCTTCGACGCGATTCCGGAACTGCACAAGGTCCGCATCCATTTCCACAACTTCTTGGCCGACATACAGACCCTGATCGCCCGACACGGCATGTCCCACCAAGAGGCGATACAATCAGTCGTCGGCGAGGCACGTGCGGTGTTCTTCGATGAGTTTCACGTGCACGACGTCGCCGACGCGATCTATCTGACCGAACTGCTGCGAACCCTCTGCGACGGCAGCCGACTGATCATCGCCACCAGCAATTACGCGCCGGCAGATCTCCTGCCGAACCCGTTGTTCCACAGTCGCTTTCTCCCGGCGATCGACCTTATAACCAAGACGATGACGGCGACCACCGTCGGTGACGGACCCGACTACCGGAGGCGGCTCGTCCGTTCGGACAAAGGATTCAGCTCCGGCACATGGATCTCCGGATCGCCGGAGCAGATCACCGATTCCCCGACCCAGGTGCCCCTGAATGCGGACGGCATCGTGCTGCTCGCCACCCATATGACCGACTGGGCGGCGCACTTCACTTTCACCGAACTCTGCGAACGACCAGTGGGCAACCGTCAATACCTTTGGCTAGCAGATAATTTCGATGCCATCACCATGATGGGAGTCCCCAGCCTGGCGTCCGCCGACCGCGACCCACTCATGCGATTGGCCAACCTCGTCGACATCCTGTACGACCGCGACATCCGGCTCGACATCGAATCGGCAGGACCACCCGAACGAATCCTCGACGCGCCTTCCCCACCGCACGATGTCGGTCGAACGCTGAGCAGGCTCCAGTCGCTCCACACGACGTGCGGCGCGCGACTGGCCTAGCCTTGATCGGCAACAGCGGACCAACCTTGCCCTCGGTTCCGGAATCCAGAACCAAGAGCAATATTCTGGCCTATTACAACCCGAATCGGGGGCGTCACGCCGCTTGCGCTATCGGATGCGTTGCGCCGCGAAGCGTGCTGCCGCCGCACTCATCGTCCCGTACAGAACGTGCAGCGCGTTCGGCTGGCCCACCTTGGCGCCGTTGCAGATGGTGTCGCCGGGGATGCAGTAGCGGTAGGTCTTGGCGCGGTACGGCGTTCCGACACGCAGCAGTGGTGTGCCGATGTCCCGCATCCACCGGTCCGACGGCGCCCCGAACAGAATGACCGCTGCGACATGGTCGGCAACCGACGACGGCAGTACCTGTGGCAGATCGGTCAGTTGCCGTTCGTACCTCTCGGGCAGCCGCAATCTCGTCGACGAGGTGGCGTAGGTGGTGACGACCGCGCCCTGCGAGTAACCGCCCAGGACGATCTTCGTCGTCGGGCACACCGACGCGATCCGAGTCATCCGTCTCTGGACCATGCTGATGCCGTCGATCGCGGTCTGCGCGACGTACCGGCGGTTACTGAATCGGTCGGTCGCCTTGTACGGCACACCCCACACGCTCACGCTCTTGCCCGGAAGCTGCCGGCGCAGTTCGGCGCTGAAAGCCAGGCCGGTCAGCCCGACCGGCGGTGCCGTCTCGACGGTGCCACGGGCGAAGAACACCTCGACGTCAGGGCACGACGCCGCGTCGGCACGCCCCTGACCTGCGATCACACCCATCGCGAGCATCGTCGCCAAGCACACCAGCACCACGGCGGACCGTTTGATCATCTGTTGATGCTAGCGCCGGATGGCCGACACTTCGAGAGGCAATTGTCGCAGCACACTCAGTCGACCGGGCCGATGAAGCCCGTGATCTTCTCGATCGTCTCCTCCGGACTGTCAACTTGCAGGAAGTGGCCGGCGCCCTCGATGACATGAGCGGCGCTGCCGGGTGGGAGCACCGCGCGGGCACGGTCGGCGAAGCCGACGCCGAGGGCGCCGTCGCGGTCGCCGTGGAGGTAGAGAACCGGGATCTGCGGTGGTTCGCCGAAGCGGTCCTGGTAGGCCCGATAACGTTGTGGCACAGACTTGTCCGAGGCGGCGCAGCGGTAGTAGGAGATGGCGGCGGTCCAGCGGTCGGGGGCGCCGATGGCGTCGTAGACGGGGGTGAGGTCGATGTCGCGGCGCACCGACCAGCGTCGCCACAGGAATGGGATGACCTTGCCGGAGGAGCGTTCGGGCAGCGACGGGAGCTGGAAGTACGTGATGTACCAGCTTCGGAGTAGTTGTTTCGGGAGCAGTACCGGCAATGACCGACGGACACCCAGACCGCGGATCGGATAGAACACCGGGATCGGTGGCACCGACATCAGCACCGCTTTACGAAACGGGTTATCGGGCAAGGACGCCAGCACGCCCGCGATGATCGCGCCCCAGTCGTGGCCGATCACCACGTCATGATCGGTCGGGCCGAGTTCGTCGACGACGCGCAGCGCATCGTCCATCAGCGCACCGACGTGGTAGCTGCCGTCGGAGGCGAGGTCCGATGGTGCATACCCGCGCAGGTACGGCGCGACGACGCGCCAACCGTCATCGGCCAGGCGTTGCGCCGTCGGCACCCACGTTTCCGGAGCGTCGGGAAAGCCGTGCAGCAACAGGGCAATCGGGCGGTCCCGATCACGAACTTCCGACGACGACCAGCACAACGCGCGTAAAGTGCCCGCGGCACCCTCGACCTCGATGACCTCGGGTTCAGTCGTCACACCATCTCCTTCTCCACAACCGGATCTCGCACCGCTGCTACCCGGCCGCCCGTCGCGACTCCAACAGTGAACACCACCGCCAGGACGAAACAGGCCAGAGCGTACGGCACGCTGCCGGCAACCCGCTCGTCGACCGAACCCGCCGGCAAGCCGGGCAATTCCGAACCCCACAGCCCTGCGAACACCGCGCAGTACGCACCGGCCGCAGCAACGACATAGCGGCGGGCGGTGTCGTCGTCGGGATGGCCCGACAACCTGTTGCGACACCACTCAACGGGCAGCACCGCGAAAGCGACCACGGCGAAAACGACGACGAATGCCATCATCACCAGCGTCTGCGCGGCAGTGTTGGGGTCGCCGCCGATCATGCCCGCGACGATTCCCGGGATTCCGGCGACCAGTACAACCAGCGTCGTCAGCACGCCGCTGAGAACGATGCCGCCGGCCACACGAAGCGGCCCCTGCGGTGCTCTACCGGTGACGAAGGTGCGGACCAGAAAGGTCAGCGCGGCCGGACCTACCGTCGCGAACATGAACACGCTGGCCACTGGAACCGACCCGATCACCGCCGCGATATTCTTCTCTTCAGGATTCCACGCCCACCATTTCAATTGCGGGCCAAGATGATCGAAGACCTCGTAGAAGCAGTGGTGTACGAACCCGACACACATTGATCCGGCGAGCAGCCCGCGTCGGCGGAATACACCGAAACTCCGCACACCCTCGTAACTCAGCACAGCCATCGCCGGGTAGAGGCACAGAATGTAGAGCGGCATCCGGTCGAACATGAACTCGACCGTGAACACGTTGTGCACGAATGCGGTCTTCAGGTGGTCTTCCACTCCGAATTGCGCGGGGAAATATACCGGCGGTTCCATCGCCATCAGATAGACCACCGAACCGAGCCATAGTGCGCCCGGTGTCACGTCGCCGGCCCGCCATCGCCGAACAGCTTGTGCCGCAGCGGCAATCGCCAAAGACACCAACAGCAGCTCCACCACGGGCAACGTCCAGTTGGCCAGATCCAGCGGGTTGCGCACATTCACGACGGGCCGCACATCGGCACAGGAGAAGCCGAGTTCGTCAGCCATCGAGGCGAAGTCGGTAGGACACGGACCTGCCATCTACGTCGTCCCACTTCGTGCGGCCAAGCCGCCGTACCAGTGTGCGACATCGTCACCACGCCGGTAGCGCTCGAACCAGATCTCAGCGAAAGCCGGCAGCGGTTCCTTCTCCGGATTGTGAAAGGGTGTCTGGCTCAACAGGACCCGCACACCGCTGGTGATCTTCTGGCGCCAGGGCACTTCACCGAGAGCAGGTTGCACGGGAACAGTCGCAGGTTTGAGCCCGGGAATTCGGGACAGCAGTGCGGTCCGCATGCTCAAGGCCGGTTTGATGTCGTGCGCATTCATACCGCGTTCGGCGAACGGCACATGCTCGTTCATGCCGTCGGCGACGATCCGCGCGGCGGCGAGCAGGTGCCTGGCGATCGACGGCAGCACCCGCACCCGGTACCAGTCGTCGTGCACGACGGCGTCATAGATCACCAGGGCTGAACTCCGGTGCTCCACCTCTTCGACAAAGTGCCACAACAGAAGTGACGACACCCGATCATCTCCGGTGCGGAACAGCACGTCCTCGTTGTCGAGAAGAAGTTTGAAGAACGGGGTGAACGTCGCCTCCAGGTCCGCGATGTAGGCGAGCCGGTAATTGAGCGGCTTGGTGTCGGTGATCTCCTCGAAGGAGGCGATGACATCGTCGAACGTCTGCTGCAGACCCGGATAGTGACACACCAGCGACTTGAGATGTCGGCGATGACACGCCGAGTGCTGGGCCTCCTGCCGTAGGAAGTCCTTGGCCTCCTGCGCCACGTCGTCGTCGGCGATGAGCGGAATGGCCTCGCGCACGGCGGCGACGATCATCTGCTCGAACGCCACCGCATACACCGACACCACATTCATGAAAGTCGAGAAGGCGACGTTGCGCGGATTCCACACGAACGGCACATCGTCGCCGAACTCGAACGGAATTCTGCGTACTTCGAGCGTCGCCATCGGCCACTCCCTGCGTGATCTGAACCACACCAACAGTGACGAGATTGACACTATATGACTTAGTTGTCAATCACTCGAGTTGGCGGTGCAGTCCCATCGCAGGCACCAGCACCTTCGTCAGGTAAGCGCGCAGACTATCGTCGCTGCTGCCGGACGGCCCCTCGAAAGTCATCAGCGAGATCACGAAGCGCAGGAACGTCTCCGTCATCTCCTTCAGATCACCGGTGAGGTCAGGTCGATATCCCAGGACGGGTTCCAGGTATCCGCGGGCCAAAGCCAGCGCATCCGTATCCAGCAGCCGACGACGCGCGGCCGGTTGTTCCAGGACTGTGATCATCGGCGAGATGGCCGGGTTGGCGGTGAACTCCCGGACCACCGACAGGCACAACTCCACCACGAATTCCTCGGCGGTGCCAGCAGTGCGGGCGAGCGCTACGAGACGATCTCCGGCGTCGGTGACCGCCCGCTCCAGGGCGATCTCGACGATCTCCTCCTTGGTGGAAAAATACTTGTACACCGTCTGCCGCGACACCTGTGCCTCACGCGCGATCACCGTCAGCGAGGTGTGTTCCAGTCCGTACGTGGTGAGAGTCCGGATCGCGGCCTCGATGATCCGCGACCGGGGATCCTCCGGCTGCCCCTGACCGCCCCAGGCGACCCGCCGCGGACCACGAGTCTCCGAAGTCACCTTCATCCTTTCGACGCCGCCACCACGGTAGGCATACCACACCCGGCGATGTCCTCCGCCCGGACGGACAGGCCGGCAAGACCCTGTTCCCTCCCGGCACGTGCGGTAACGTTCACCTGCAAATTCGGGTACACCCCCACACCTTGCCAACCACTCACAGATGAGAGTCTCCATGCGCGACTTCTATCCGGCGATCGCACCCTATGACTCCGGGCTCCTCGACGTCGGAGACGGTCAGCTCGTCTACTGGGAGACATCTGGTTCTCCCGGCGGCAAACCCGTCGTGTTCGTGCACGGCGGACCCGGCGGCGGCACCGGTCCCGCCCAGCGCCGCTTCTTCGACCCCGACAGGTACCGGATCGTGCTGTTCGATCAGCGGGGCTGCGGACAGTCCCGCCCGCACATCGCCGACGGCGCCGACCTGTCGGTGAACACCACCGGCCACCTGATCGCCGACATGGAACTCCTGCGCACGCATCTGGGCATCGAACGCTGGCAGGTGTTCGGCGGCTCGTGGGGTTCGACGCTGGGTCTGGCGTACGCCCAAACCCATCCCGAACGGGTTACCGAGCTGGTACTGCGCGGGATCTTCCTGCTGCGGCGCAGCGAGATCGACTGGTACTACAACGGCGGTGCCGCCAACATCTATCCCGACCTGTGGGAGGGATATCTGGCTCCGATCCCCGAATCCGAACGCGGCGGCGACCTGGTGGCCGCCTATCACCGGCTGCTCACCTCCGACGACCCGGAGGTGGCCCAGCGGGCGGCGTCAGCGTGGACCGCATGGGAACAGTCGACCAGTCACCTGCTCCCCCAGCCGACCAATGGCTCCGAGGGCTCCCGGTTCGACCTGGCGTTCGCCACCATCGAGAACCACTACTTCGTCAACGGCGGATTCCTCACCGACGGACAGCTTCTGGCGAACATCGACCGCATCAGCCATATCCCCGGCGTCATCGTGCAGGGCCGCTACGACGTGGTGTGCCCAGCGCGTAGCGCCTGGGACCTGCACCGCGCCTGGCCCAAAGCCCAACTCCACATAGTCGACGACGCCGGCCACGCCTCCTACGAACCAGGCATCAAACACCACCTCATCGAGGCCACCGACCGGTTCGCCCAACTCTGATCACGCAACTTTCCGGAGGTCTGGCAGTTCGCGCGGACATATGCCCGAGCGAACCGCCATTTCACCAGAAATTCTCCGGCTTACCGGCCACCGCCGCCAGTAGAATCGGGCAAGGTGGGCAAGACAAAGGAGTCGCGGTGGCCGCATCCGAGCAGATCGAGGTCGAACTCAAGTTTGATGTGGAAGCAGGAACCGAGCCCCCCGATCTCCGGGCGCTGCCCGGCGTCGTCGGCGCCCGCGAGCCGGAGACCTTCACGCTCGACGCCACCTACTTCGACACCGAGAACCTGGATCTGGCGGGCAACAAGATCACCATGCGCCGCCGCACCGGCGGATACGACGCAGGCTGGCATCTCAAGCGTCCCGCCGACACCGCCGGTGCCCGCCGCGAGTTGCGGGTGGGCTTCGACGAGGCCCCCGACAATGACACACCACCGGCAGCGCTGATCGATCCGGTGCGGGTGCTCGTCCGCACCCGGCCGCTGATCCCCGTGGCAGCGATCTCCACCCAGCGCACGGTCACCATCCTGCTCGGGGAAGGCGACGAACCGATCGCCGAGCTGGCCGCCGATCTGGTGACCGCACGGTCGTTACTTCCCGGTGGACATACTCAGCAATGGTCGGAGTGGGAGTTCGAGCTACTCGGTGACTCCGGCAATGCGCGCCTGCTCAAGGCCGCAACTCGGACGCTCACGAAGGCCGGCGCCCGGGAACCGTCGAGTGTGTCGAAGTTGGCTCGTGCGATCGGATCCACGCCGGCGGTCTCCACGGCGGTGCCGGAGCTCGGAAAGCACCCGACCGCACTGGATCTGGTGCTCACCAATCTCACAGTCCATCGCAACTCGCTCATCGAGTGGGATCCGAAAGTACGGGTTGATGCCGATGACGCGGTCCACCAGATGCGGGTGTCCTCACGACGGCTGCGCAGTGTGCTCACCGGTTTCAAGGAGGTTCTCGACGCCGAGAAGACCGCCCATCTCAACGGTGAGCTGAGGCTGCTGGCCCGCATTCTGGGCGACGCCCGCGACAGCGAGGTGCAGATCGGCATCGACGTCTCCTTGCTGGAGGGTGAGGACGTGTCGGATGCACTGCGCGAGGCGCTGATCGGCCAGGAGAGGGCCGACCACGACCGTGCGGTGCAGGTGGCTCACCGGGCCATGAATTCGAACCGATATTTCGCGTTGCTCGACGCCATCGACGAACTCATCGCCGATCCGCCCACCGGACCACGTGCCGACGACACCGCCGAGGTGGCCGCCGACAGGTCGATCAGACGCAGCCGCAGGCGAATTCGCCGGGAGCAGAACTTGCTCGCCTCTCTCCCCGAAGGATCGGACGAGTGGTTCGAACAGCTTCATGTGGTACGCAAGAAGGCCAAGCGGCTTCGGTACCGGGCCGATGCGGTGGCAGCGCTGGGCAAATCACGTCATGAGCGGGCAGGCAAGGTGGCCAAGGTGATTCAGTCGGCGCTCGGCGATGTGAACGACGCGCGCCTCAACCGTAAGCGGATCGCCGAGTTGGTGGCACAGGCACAATCGGGATCATTGGCGCTGGAGCCCAGGGATCTGTTCGTCCTCGGTCGTGTCGATGCCAGGCAGACAGCGGCGATCGACCACGCGATCGCCGCCTACAGTTCGGCGATCAAGGATTTGTGACCGGGCTGAAACGCACCTGACGTTTCACCGGGTCCGCCGCCGACAGCACGACGTCCAGGCGGGTGCCGGGTTGCGGCGCACCGTCGCACGGCGCGATTACCGCCGGGGTGTCGATGAACACCTCGGCCGGTCGGCGGTCACCGCCCGCGCGTGTAGCAACAGCGGAGAACTGTTGTCCTACTTGGTCTTCCAGAACGATTGCTTCGGCCAGGTCGACGCTGAGCCGGTCGGCGGACGAGCAGCGCGAGTCGGCCGCGCGCAGGATCTTGGGCAGCGTCGGCAACGCTCTGCTCACCCAGTCCGGCACCGGCGCGCCTGCGGTCACCGACAGGCACACCTCGGTGGCGAACCGGTCACCGAGCCGACGTAGTGGCGCGGTGACGTGCGCGTACTGTCCGGCGATGGCGGCGTGGCGGGTGTCGGCGGCGGATACCGGTTCACCGTGAACCGCGTCGATGAGTACTCCATCGGCACCGCGGCCGAGGACCAGATAGTCGGCCCCCCGCATCAGCGAGGTGGCCGCGTTCATCAATGCAAGGGTCGACGGCTGTTCGGCCGCAAGGCCTTTGAGGAAACGTCCGGGTGAATACCCGTCGGGCCAGGTCACGCCGAGCGCCGACGCCGTGGCCCGCAGAGTGTCGACGGCCTCCGGTTTGCCCGCCGGCAGCGTACGCAGCAGACCGACCCCGGCGTCGGCCATGATCTTTCCGGCGCACGTCCCGGTCAACAGCGACAGTTGCGAGTTCCAGCCGTCCGCGGGTGTGCGCGGGGCCAGTTCCACCGACCAGCCGTCGCCACCGCGCACCACCTCCTGATCGGGCAGGTCGAGGTCGACGGCCCCGCGATCGAGCGCGACGCGGGCACGCAGTTCGCCGAAGTCGGGCAGCGCCGCGATCGACGGATGCAAGGTCCCCGCCACCGCATCGGCGGCGACCCCGGCGTAGTTCAGTTTGGCCACCGACCGTACGGTGGCTCGGCGCACCCGCACATCCATGGGCTCCCCGGACGCCGACACCCGGATGGTCCACAGCACGCACGGCCGGATCTGGTCGGGCAGCAGTGATCCGGCGCCTTCGGACAGCTCCCGCGGGTGCAGCGGCACCGACCCGTCCGGGAAATACACGGTCGTGCCGCGCCTGCGGCTTTCCTGATCGAGGGCGCCCTCGGGCTCGATGAGCGCGGCGACGTCGGCGATGGCGTAGTCGATGACGAAATCACCGCCGTCGCGGGCGATGTGCACGGCCTGGTCGAGGTCCATCGACGTCGGTGGGTCGATGGTCACCAGCGGCAGGTCGGTGCGGTCCTCGCGTTCGCCCGCATGTCGGTCGACGGCACCCCGCGCCTCGGCGAGTACGTCGTCGGCGTAGTCCTCGGCCACCCCGAGTTCGGTGCGGATGGCCGCGAAGTCGATGTCGGGTGCCCAGAAGCGACGATGCATACCCACCGACCTTAGTGCCCCCGGCCGTCACCCCGGCCTATTGGTGGAATCGCCGGGCCATCCCCACGTCCGCGTCGACGTCGCGTTCGCCAGCCCGTCGTGGACGGACGCCCCTTGCCGACGCAGATCGGGGTTGCCCTCGCTTATAACCCCGCTACCGCAGCGCCAGAATCGCCGACAGCGACGGTGCCCGAACTTCCCGAGCCAGATCTTCCACCGCGACAAGCACATCCATAGATGGAGTGACCTTGCCCGCGAGGTAGGAGTTCAGCCGGGAGCGCGAGGTGCCGATCCGGTCGGCCACCTCCGCTTGGGTCATCCGGGTACCTGCGAACGCCATGCGCAATCGGTCGACAGCACGCTCGGATGGGGACTTCCTCTTGTCTGCGAGCATCGCGTCGAGCAGGATGACCGTCGAATCCGATTCCGCCGCTTCCGCTGCCTCGCGGTACACCTGTTCCAAGTCCGGATTCGCGTGAACCGCGATCACGAGTTTCGCCCAGTCACGGGCGTAGCCGCGGTCGATCGCCGCAAGGATCCCCTCGAATCCCCAGTCCTCGACCGGATCATCGGGGGTGACGCCGATATTGCGGAACTTCAGAGCCATTGCGCGCTTCCTTCACTCATCCATTGACGACATCCGCCGCCAATGCCACGCACTCGGCCACCACGTCATCCCACTTCCGCCACCGAGGTTCGAGTGCCTTGTAGGTGGGTAGGTCCCGAATGCTGCGGGAATCCTTCGGTCGGGGATCGGCAAGCTGTCTGGCCAGTTGTGACTGCACCGGCCGATCATCGGGATGAGTGTCGTCGGAATAGTACTCGTCGATCCGTGCCAGAGTGACACCCACTGATTCCCTGCCGAACCTGCCCGACAGTGCAGCCAGATCGAGATAGTCGCGCATCTGATTCCGTTTCACAATCAGATATGCCTTTATTCGGGCAATCTCGTCGACAGTGGGCACTGTCAGGCGCGCACCCGATGGCAAGTCAACGCGCTGGACCTCCAGCGGGCGCTTCCTGATGAGCTGCCGGACACCTGCCTCGATTCCGCCGAGCTCGCCGAGGATGATCTTGCCCGGAACCGCGCGGTTCAGTACGAAGTCCCCGTCTCGGTCGAGCGCGTCAAGTACGGCATCGAAGCGGTCACGCAGATCTGCCAGTACGTGATCATGGTCGGTGGAAAGCCGGTGCTGCGCGTAGTAGGCGGCAGCAGATCCACCTACGAGCACTGCGTCGGGAACAAGCTGCTGCAGCCTCGCAGCAGATTCGAGAACGATGGCGAGGCCAGGAGGTTTCGCCGGTACACCAGAACGAGAGTCATCGACGTCCACGCATCAAATGTATCAGATCCGATACATTCGATGCGTGAGCGAACGAGTCGGCGTGTAAGCCGGATCCTGTGCCCACGCCAGGCGTGGGCGGCGACCATCCATCTGGGCACACCGTCACCGGGTACCTCAAGCGGCCCACCCGCAGGCTCGGGCGAGCAGCCCTCGAACACCTGCGCACCCGCACCGGGAAGGTGCGGGCTTCAGCCTTGCTCCGGGTGGGGTTTACCTAGCCGGCGCGGTCACCCGCGTCGCTGGTGCGCTCTTACCGCACCGTTTCACCCTTACCTGCGGCACCGAGATGCCGTCGGCGGTCTGTTTTCTGTGGCACTGTCCCGCGGGTCACCCCGGGTTGCCGTTGACAACCACCCTGCTCCGTGGAGTCCGGACTTTCCTCGGCACACGGCGTGCCCGGTGACCGGTCGTTCCGTGCGCCGCGGCCGCCCGGCCGACTCGTTCGCCCGTTCAGGATAGACGGGCCCGAAACTGGTCCTAGAGGTGGCTTGTGTCGTTGACGAGTTTCACCACGGAACCGCCGTCGGGATAGAACTCGACGACCGACACCGATGCCAGGTCGAGGTGGATGCTGTAGAGCACCTCGGTGCCGGCGCGCAGCGCGTCGCGCAGGAGCGTCTTGATCGGTGTCACATGCGAGACGACGAGGACTGTCTGCCCCGGAAACCGTTCCAGCAGAGACTGTTTGACGCCGCCGATCCGGTCGGCGACGGCCGCGAAGCTCTCTCCACCCGGCGGCGGCAGAGTCACATCGCCGAGCCATTCGCGGTGCAGTTGCGGGTCGCGGGCGGCGGCTTCGAGAAACGTCAGTCCCTCCCACTGACCGAAGTCCGTTTCCGTCAGCCCGTCGACGACCTCCACGTCGAGACCGTTCACGTCGGCGACGGCCTGCGCCGTGGCGCGCGCCCGGGCCAGCGGCGACGAGACGATCGCGGAGATGGACGTATCGACGCCGAGGCGCTTACCCGCGGCCGCGGCCTGGGTGCGGCCCAGGTCGGTCAGTTCAGGATTGCCGCGTCCGGAGTAGCGTCGCTCCACCGACAGCGCCGTCTGCCCGTGCCGCAACAGCACGAGCCGCGTCGGGGCCTGTCGTTGTCCCTGCCAGGTCGGTGTGGACGGCTTCTGTTCACTCATCGCCCTAGAGACCCGACTCGGAGGTGCGGACCAGGATCGTGCCGCACTCGTCGCAACGCACCACCTCGTCGTCGGCAGACGCGGTAACCTTCGCGATGAACCCGCGGTCGAGTTCCATGCCGCAGCCACCGCAACGCCGGGCGCGCAGCAGGGCCGCACCGGCGCGGCCCTGTGAGCGCTCCCGGTCGTAGATCGCGAGCAACGCCGCATCGACACCGGCGACGACCTCACCACGACGCTGCGCCTTCACCTCGCGGTCGGCGGCGAGCTTGCTCAGTGCAGCGTCGCGGCGGGCGGTGGCCTCGGCGACCTTGGTGTCGAAGTCCAGGACGGTGGCCTGTGCGCGTTCACTTTCCGCGCCGACAGCCTCCTGCTGTTCCATCACCGACAGCAACTCGTCCTCCAGCACCGACCGCCGCCGGCCCAGACCTGCGAGTTCATGCTGCAGTTCGGTGAGCGCCTTGGGTGCGAGCTTGCCCGACTGCAGCAGCGCGGTGTCCTTGGCCTCACGGGCACTCATCCCGTTGATCTCCGAATCGATGCGCTTGTATTCGCGTTCGAGGTCCTCGGAGGCGATCTCGGCGCGCACCAGATCGTCGCGCGCGGCGTCGCGCTGCTTGGCCAGTTCGGCGAGCTCGGCGTCCTCGGGGAGGGTGCGGGTGCGATGGGCAATGCGGGCCAGCTCAGCATCGAGATCAGCCAGATCGAGGAGCTGTCTCTGTGCACCGGAACTAGCCTTCATCGTGGCCTGCTTTCATCTGGTATTCGACCGTCAACTGATCGATTGTGTCACCTGTCGTTCACCGGGCCAATCGCGCTACCGCCCGACGGCACTCACTGTCCCGGGCCGCAGTGGATGGCGAACGGGTCGGTGGGCTGAGCGAACACTTCAGCCACAATTCCGGCGCGCTCGTGCAGCAGTTCCGCCGCGTACGCGCACCATGGGAACTCGGTGGCCCAGTGCCCCGCGTCGACAAGGACGGGCCCGCCTCCGCGCATGGCCTCGTCGGCCGGGTGGTGGCGCAGGTCGCCCGTCAGGTACAGGTCGGCACCGGCCGCCTTGGCCGCACCTAGCAGCGAATCTCCCGCGCCGCCGCATACCGCTACGGTCGTGATCATCGTCGCCGGATCACCGGTTGCGCGAACTCCCCATGGCCCGTTCAGTTTCCGCTGGGCGAGTGCGACGAACTCACCGGCGGTCATCGGATGCGGCAGGTGGCCGACCCGGCCGAGACCGAGGTCGCTGTCGGTGCCGGCGAGTTCGAGGATGTCGAAGGCCGGTTCTTCGTAAGGGTGTGCCGCTCGCAACGCGGCGAGAACCTTGCGGCGCAGGCCGCGTTCGGCGACCATCTCCACCCGCGCCTCGTCGACGCGCTCGCGCTTCCCGATGGTCCCGATCGCCGGGTTGGCCGCCGCCTGCGGTTCGAACTGCCCGACGCCCACCACCGACCACGAGCAGTCCCGGTACTCACCGATCGCACCCGCACCCGCGGCGAACATCGCCTCGCTGACCTGATCGCTGCTGCCCTCGGGCACCATCACCACCCACTTGTCCATCGGGCGGAGCGGCTGCGGACTCAGCGGCACCGTGTCGAGGAGCCCGAACTCGGCGGCGAGGGCGTCGGATACCCCGGGCCGGGCGCTGTCGGCGTTGGTGTGAGCGGTGAACAGAGCGATCCCGGCGCGGATCAGCCGGTGGATGATCCTGCCTTTGGGGGTGTCGGCGGCGACGGAGTCGACTCCCCGCAGCAAGAGCGGATGGTGCGCGAGGATCAATCCCGCACCGTCGGCGATCGCCCGGCCGACGACTCGGTCGGTGACGTCGACGCACACCAGGGCCCGCGCCACCGGTTCGGCGGGGTCGCCGCACACCAGACCCACCGAATCCCAGGACTCGGCCAGTCGGCGTGGATATACCTCGTCGAGGACGTCGATGATCTGCGCGAGTGTCGGGACCGTGTTCTCACTCATGGACTTCACCCTGTCACCGACCCGGACCGCCGCACAACGGCCCGCACGTGGCGCAATTCTTCGAGCAGGTGGGCGGTGGTCTCCTCGTCCCGAACGGCCAGGCGCAAATATCCGGGTCCGAGGCCGACGAAGTTGGCGGCGCTGCGCACCGCGATCCCCCGGCGCCGCAGTTCGTCCTTCACCTCGAGACCGTCGGCGAGTTCGATGAGCACGAACGGCCCGTCGGGTTCGACCGCGGGCTCGATGCCGATGTCGCGCAGACCGGCCAGCAGGTGGGTCCGTTGCGCCACGACCCGCGTCGCGACCTCGTCGCAGTAGGCCTGCCCTCGCTCGCCCACACATTCGGCGAGCGCGACCAGTGACAGCGTGCCGAGCGCCCATGGCCTGCGCCCCACCGACAGTCGCTCGATGATCTGCGGAGATGCCAGTAGATACCCGGCACGCAGACCGGCCAGACCGAAGGTCTTGGTGATCGAGCGCAACACGATCACATCCGGCCAACGCCGCGACGCCACAGATTCCGGTTCCCGCTCCCCCGCCACCGCATCGAGGGTCAGGTCGGCGAACGCCTCGTCGACGACAACCAGCCGGCCCGGTGCCCGCAACGCCTCGATCGTGGCTACCGGATGCAGCACCGACGTCGGGTTGGTCGGGTTGCCGAGCAGCACCAGGTCGGCAGCGTCGGGAATGCGTCGCGCAATGTCCTCGGTATCGAGCCGCCACGGCCGGTCGAGGACGACCTGGGTGATGGGCACGCCGGCTGCCCGCAGCGCGATCTCGGGTTCGGTGAACGACGGCTGGATGAGCGCGGCGTGCCGGATACCCAGGCGTGGAAGCAGTTCGAACCCCTCCGCGGCGCCGGACAGCAGCAGTATCTCCGCTGCGGGCCGTTCGTGGGCCGCAGCGATCGCAGCGACCGCGCGAGCCTCGTCGCCGGTCGTCGGATAGCGCGCCAGATCGGGCAGCCGGGCGGCAAGTGCGTCGAGCACGAACTTCGGTGGCCCCTCTCGGACATTGACTGCGAAATCAGCCATTCCTTCGACGCTGTCGCTGTCGCCGTGCCGCTCCGGCGCGAATAGCTCGGCGTTCACCTGGACCTCCGTCCTGGGCCGCAGCGGGTACGGGCGTCCCACAAAGCCGAAATAGGGGTGCTGTCCCCAGAATTGGGGACCTCGATGTGCCTGCGCCGCTCCACACGTGCACGATAGAGGGCGTGTACGACAGCGCACCCGAACACCTCAAACCCGAGCGCAACACCCCCGGCGGCCTCGCCGTGCCCGCACCCGCCGACTCCGGCACGCTGCTGCTGCTCGACCTCGACGGCACCCTCACCGACAGCTTCGCCGGGATCGCCAACACCTTCGCCCACGCCCTCGACGCCGTCGGGCTGCCCCCGGCCCCGCCCGAGGTCGTCGCGGGCGTGGCCGGACCGCCGCTGCTCGACACCCTGCACGCGATGGGCCTGGACGAGACCACCGCCGCCGCGGCGATGGCCGCCTACCGTGAGCGGTATTCCGCCGTCGGCTACCTGGAGAACTCGGTGTTCGACGGCATCGCGTCGTTGCTGACCGATCTCACGGCGGCGGGTCGGCGGATGGCTGTGGCCACCTCCAAGAACCAGGCGACGGCCGTCAGGATTCTCGAACACTTCGGGCTCGCGCACCATTTCGAGGTGATCGCGGGTGCCTCCGACGACGGTTCGCGGCGCAACAAGTCGGATGTCATCGGCCATGCCTTGACCGGACTCGGCGTCGATGTCGACGGTTCCGGTGCGGTGGCAACTCCCGTGGTGATGGTCGGCGATCGGTCCCACGACATCGAGGGCGCCGCGGGTTTCGGGATCCCGACCATCCACGTCGAGTGGGGCTATGCGCTCGACGGCGAGGCCGGGTCCGCGGCGTGGAGTGTGCGTTCGATCCTCGAACTCCGTACCCTTCTCGGAGTGTGACGCCCACCACTATGGGCCCGTCACACCCGACAACCTGTTCTCGTGACGGTAATTTCGGATGGGAAACTTCGGTTGTTGTACTGAATAGCCATCGTGTCGTACCCGTGTCCGTGTCCCGCCAGTGGTTTCGAACAGCCTGAGGAAATGCACAGTGTCTGACGATCTACACATCTGCTTTGTCTGCACCGGCAACATCTGCCGCTCCGCGATGGCCCAGAACATCTTCCGGACGGCACTGGTGCGCGCGGGCCTCGACCGCCGGGTGAAGGTCACCAGCTGCGGGACCAGTGGTTTTCACACCGGTGAACCCGCCGACAACCGGGCCCGCACAGAGCTGCTGGCCAACGGATACCCCGACGACCACGTCGCGGCTCAGCTGTCCCCCCTCCACTACGACGCCGACCTGTTCGTCGCCGCCGACCACGGGCACGTCCGCGACCTCGAACGTAAACGTCTCGGCGACCGGGTTCGCCTGCTGCGCAGTTTCGACCCGGCCGTCCGCCCCACCGACCTCGATCTGAGCGACCCCTACTACGGAACGCCGACCGACTTCGCCGAGACCCGGAGACAGATCGAGGCCGCGATCCCCGGACTCATCGAGTGGACGGTCGCGGCCCTCGACCTGTAGCCGGACTGATCAGTCTGGGCCGATCAGTCTGCGCTGATCAGCCCGTGCACATAACGGATCTTGTCGAGGACCGGTCCGGCAAGGACGAACGGGTACATGTCCGGATGCCCCATCGACCGGTTGATCTGGTTGAGCGCCC
>NZ_CALLZT010000091.1:0-76037 GCF_937858515.1 uncultured Gordonia sp.
CCTGCACGGCACCGGAGGCCCTGAGGCGGTGTGGGTGACCGACGAGGAACCGGGCGCCGGACCGCTCGGCGGCCTCGCCGCGGGTCTCGCGGCGGCCGCCGCCGACGGATTCGGCCGGGGGTTCGTCTGTGCGACGGACATGCCCCTCACCGGTCCGGGGCTGATCGACGAACTGGCTCGCGGCGCCCCCCCGTCGACGCAGGCGGTGATCGCCCACGACGCCCGACGCGACCATCCGATGGCCGCCATCTACCGCACGTTGTCGGCGCAGGTCGTCGCTGATCTGGTCGCCGGTGGTGAGCGTCGAATGCTCGCGGTGACGGAGGCCCTGGAAACTCGCCGCGTCCCGGTCTCTGACCCCGAGTGGCTCACGAACGTCAACGCCCCTGAGGACCTGCACGACCTCCGCGTCTCCTGACCAGCATGCTCGACTGTGCGATCTGTCCCGGAACCCGGGACAGATCGCAACCTCAGGCGCGGGTGGTCCGTGGGGTGGCGCCCGGCGCCCTGCCGGGTGCGCGGGTTTCCTAAGATTGTGGGGTGAGCAATCGTGAAGCACAGGGCGCCGACGCGTCCGCACTGCCGAAGTCGTGGGACCCCGCCGAACACGAAGCCGGGTTGTATCAGGGCTGGGTAGACGCGGGGTACTTCACCGCCGACGCGGCGAGCGACAAACCTCCGTTCACGATCGTCATCCCGCCGCCTAACGTCAACGGTTCGCTGCACATGGGGCACGCCTACGAGCATGTGCTGATGGATGCGTTGTCCCGGCGCAAACGCATGCAGGGCTACGAAGTGTTGTGGCTGCCCGGTATGGACCACGCCGCGATCGCCATGCAGACGATGGTCGAACGCAAGCTGGCCGCCGAGGGCAAGACCCGCGACGACCTGGGCCGTGAGGCGTTCATCGAACGCGTGTGGCAGGAGAAGGCCGAGATCTCCGGCAACATCGGTGAACAGATGCGCCGCCTGGGTGACGGCGTCGACTGGACGCGCGAACGCTTCACCATGGACGAGGGACTCTCGCGCGCGGTGCACACCGTGTTCAAGAAGATGTTCGACGACGGCCTCATCTACCAGGCCGAGCGCCTGGTCAACTGGTCGCCGGTGCTGCAGACCGCGATCAGCGACATCGAGGTGTCCTACGCCGACGTCGAGGGCGAGCTGGTCAGCTTCCGGTACGGTTCCCTCGACGACGCGCAGCCGCACATCGTGGTGGCCACGACCCGGCTGGAGACGATGCTCGGCGACACCGCGATTGCCGTGCACCCCGACGACGAACGCTATGCACATCTCGTGGGCACCGAACTGCCGCACCCGTTCCTCGACCGCAGCATCCCGATCGTCGCCGACGACTACGTGGACCCCGAATTCGGTTCGGGCGCGGTCAAGATCACCCCTGCACACGACCCCAACGACTTCGCGCTCGGGCAGCGGCACAACCTGCCGATGCCGACGATCATGGACGCGACCGCCCGGATCGACGGAACTGGAACGCAATTCGACGGCATGGACCGCTTCGAGGCGCGGGTCAAGGTGCGCGAGGCGCTCGCCGAGCAGGGGCGCATCGTCAAGGAGGTGCGGCCGTACCTGCACAGTGTCGGACACTCCGAACGTACCGGTGAGCCGATTGAGCCACGCCTGTCGATGCAGTGGTGGGTCAAGGTCGACTCCCTGGCCAAGACCGCCGGCGATGCCGTACGCGACGGCGACACCGTCATCTACCCCAAGTCGATGGAACCGCGCTGGTTCGGCTGGGTCGACGACATGCACGACTGGTGCATCTCGCGGCAGCTGTGGTGGGGGCACCGCATCCCGATCTGGTATGGCCCGGGCGGCGAGGTGGTCTGCGCCGGACCCGACGAACAGGCACCCGAGGGCTACACGCAGGAGACCGATGTCCTGGACACCTGGTTCTCCTCGGGTCTGTGGCCGTTCTCCACCCTCGGCTGGCCCGACAACACCGCCGACCTCGAAAAGTTCTATCCCACTTCGGTTCTGGTCACCGGCTACGACATCCTGTTCTTCTGGGTGGCGCGGATGATGATGTTCGGCACGTACGTCGGCAAGGATCTGGGCGGTGACAAGAAGGTACCGTTCACCAACCTGTTCCTACACGGCCTGGTCCGCGACGAATTCGGCCGCAAGATGTCCAAATCCAAGGGCAACGGCATCGACCCGCTGGACTGGGTACAGCGGTTCGGCGCCGACGCGCTGCGTTTCACCCTGGCGCGTGGAGCCAACCCGGGTGCCGATATCTCCGTCGGCGAGGACCACGCGTCGTCGTCGCGCAATTTCGCGACCAAGCTGTACAACGCCACCAAGTTCGCGCTCATGAACGGTGCCCGGGTCGGTGACCTGCCCGAACGCGAATCGCTGACCAAGGTGGACCGCTGGATCCTGGACCGGCTCGACCAGGTGGTCGCTGAGGCAGACGCCGGATTCGAGGCGTACGAGTTCTCCAAGGCGTGTGAGGCGCTGTACCACTTCGCGTGGGACGAGTTCTGCGACTGGTACCTCGAACTGACCAAGGTGCAGTTCGCCGAGAACGACGTGGAACGTTCGCACGCAACGTCATTGGTGCTCGGTCACGTGCTCGACAAGCTGCTGCGCACACTGTCGCCGGTGATGCCGTTCGTCACCGAGGTGCTGTGGAAGTCGCTGACCGGCGGCGACTCCCTGGTGATCGCACCGTGGCCGGTGGTCTCGGCCGAAGAGGCCGACGCCGACGCGGCACGTCAGGTCGCCGACCTGCAGGCGCTGATCACCGAGATCCGCCGGTTCCGCAGCGACCAGGGCCTCAAACCGGGCCAGCGGGTGGCCGCCGAACTCGACGGTCTCGACGACGCGGGCATCGTCTCGCTACGTCCGTACGTCGACTCCCTGGCCCGGCTCAACTCCGCCGGCGAAGGCTTCGCAGCCACCGCGACCGTCGAGGTGCGGTTGTCGTCGGCGACGGTGACCGTGCGCATCGACACCTCCGGGACCGTCGACGTGGAGGCCGAACGCAAACGCATCGCCAAGGACCTGGCCGCCGCCGAGAAGGAACTGGCGCAGACCGCGGCCAAACTCGGCAACGACCAGTTCCTGTCGAAGGCTCCGGAGGCAGTGCGAGCGAAGATCACCGAACGCAACAAGGTGGCCACCGACGAGGTTGCCCGGCTCAAGGCAAAGCTGGAAGGGCTCGGCGGGTGAGCGATCCGCAGGATCCGGGCGCACCGGAGGCCGACGAGATCGACCTGGCGCACCTGGCGTTCGAGGGCGCTGTCGGGGCCGTCGAACCTGGGTTGACTGCGCGGCCCGGGGGACCGGTGCACCCGCTCGACGACGAGGGTCCGGCAGATCCGTCGGCCTTCACCACCGACATCAGTGCCGATCTGGCGGAACTGGCCGAGGTGGAGGCCGAACTCGACACCCGCTGGCCCGAGACCAAGATCGAACCGTCGCTGACGCGCATCTCGACGCTGATGGATCTGCTGGGCTCACCGCAGCTCACATATCCGTCGATCCACATCGCGGGTACCAATGGCAAGACGTCGGTGACGCGGATGATCGACGCCCTGCTCGTCGCGCTGCACCGGCGCACCGGCCGCATCACCAGCCCGCATCTGCAACTGGTGACCGAACGGATCTCGATCGACGGCACGCCGATCGCACCGCGCACCTACATCGACACCTACCGCGAGCTGGAGCCCTACATCACGATGGTCGACGACTCGTCGACTGCCGCCGGCGGACCGCGGATGAGCAAGTTCGAGGTGCTCACCGCGATGGCGTACGCGGCGTTCGCGGAGGCGCCGGTGGACGTGGCGGTGGTGGAGACCGGCATGGGCGGCCGTTGGGACGCCACCAACGTGATCGACTCGCAGGTGCGGGTGATCACCCCGATCGCGCTGGACCACGCAGACTATCTCGGCGACACACTCGCCGCGATCGCGGGCGAGAAGGCCGGGATCATCACGCCGCGCAAGGGTGACGACTTCCTCGCGCAGGATCCGGTCGCGGTGATCGCGCCGCAGGATCCCGCGGTCATGGACGTGCTGCTGCTTCAAGCTGTGGAGTCGGAAACCATTGTGGCGCGCCAGAACTCGGAGTTCGCCGTGCTGGAATCGCGGCTGGCGGTGGGTGGTCAGCTGCTCACCCTGCAAGGTTTGGGCGGGGTGTACGAGGAGATCTTCCTGCCGCTGCACGGCGCGCACCAGGCCGCCAACGCCGCCCTTGCGCTCGCCGCCGTCGAGGCGTTCTTCGGGGCCGGTGCCGAGCGTCAACTCGACATCGACGCCGTGCGGGCGGGATTCGCCGCGGTATCGAGTCCCGGGAGGCTCGAACGGGTGCGTTCGGCGCCGAGCGTCTTCGTCGATGCCGCGCACAACCCGCACGGGGCAACCGCCCTGGCCAACGCACTGGCCGAGGAGTTCGACTTCCGGCGGCTGGTCGGGGTGATCGGAGTGCTCGGGGACAAGGATGCAGAAGGACTGCTCGAAGCCCTCGAACCGGTCCTCGATCACGTAGTCGTCACCAACAACGGCTCTCCTCGAGCACTCGAGACCGAGACACTCGCAGAGATCGCGCGCGCGGTGTTCGGCGAGGACCGGGTCACCGTAGAACCATTTCTGCCCGACGCCGTCGAGGCGGCGATCGGCCTGGCCGAGGAATCCGAGGGACAGCCGGTTGCTGGTGCGGGTGTGGTGATCACCGGTTCGGTGGTCACCGCAGGCGCCGCACGCGGCCTGTTCGGTAAGGAACCATCATGAGTGAGAACACCGCCGCACCGCGTTTCACACCGCCGACCGTCGACCCCTGGAAGGGACTGCGTGGGGTGATGGCCGGAACGCTGATCCTTGAACTGATCGTGGTCCTGCTGTGCCTGCCGGTGGTGTGGAAGATCGGTGGCGGACTGACCTGGATCTCCGGTGGCTACCTGGGGCTGATCGCGGTGGCGATGGTGCTGGCCTGCGGCATGCAGGGACGCCCCTACGCGCTGCAGCTCGATCTCGCGCTGCAGGTCGCGATCATCGTCGGGGGTGTTTTTCACTGGTCGATCGCGGTCATCGGCGTGGTGTTCCTGAGCGTTTGGCTCTACATCGGCTACATCAAACGCGACATTCAGCAACGTATCGACGAGGGTCGGCTAGCGGGTCAGCGCCCCATCGACGAGATATAGTTCTCCAACGTTCATCGCACGGTTCGGGACCTGCAAGACCTGTTGCCGGAACGTTACGCGTGACGGTCGTCATCTCCGGCGGAAACTGTGACAATGGCTGTTGGTGTGAGCAACCTGGCGCACCTGTATACGTCTGAGGGGAATCTTGTCTGTCACAACACGTCGACTGTCCGCTGTCAAGAAGCGTGCGGCGCTGATCGCCGGGGCGATGGTCGCCGCCGGGCTCATTGCCGCCGGAGGCGGTGCGGCGCACGCCACACCCGCCGATCCCGGCCCTGGAACTGCGAGCACCGCGGGGAACCAGTCCGGTAACCTACCCCCGGCCGAGCCTGACTACACCGCGATCCTCAAGCCCGGACCGCCCATCGAGTTGTCGAACTCCGAGTATGGATTCATCGCCACCCATGAGGTGACCAAGCAGCTGGATCGCGTCAATGTGGTCGGCGGTATCGCCGGACTTCCCGTGCCACCTCAATACCGGGCGGCCAACGACGGACTGGCCTTGCAGTTCGGCCGTGCCCTCGATGGTGCGCTGAGCACACCAGGAGGATGTATCCAGATGGTGATCTCGCGGGGACATGCCGGCAGTCTGTTCGACTACGGCCTGTTTGCCGTGGAGGGCCAGTACTGCAACTGACGTAGTTCGGCCACGCACCACATTTCAGGGGACGACGACGCGCCTGATCGGGGATGACCCCGGTCAGGCGCGTCCGGTTTCAGCCGTCGGCCGTCAGCCCTTCGCCGCGGCGATCGCGAGGTCCGATTCGGCCTTTTTCTTGGCCTCGTACATCTTCTTCCACTCCGCGCGCGGCCGGACGGTGGTGTCGACGTCGGTGGCCAGTGCACGCAGGGCGCCCACCCGGGACTCGTCCTTGGTCTTGAGGGTGAACGGATCCCAGTTGAAGAACTTCGCGGAGTTCTCCCAGGTGATCTGGTCGATCTCGGCGTCGGTGGCACCGGCGGCATTGAACTCTGCGAGGACCTTCTCCGGTGCGTCCGGCCAGAAGCAGTCCGAATGCGGGTAGTCGCATTCCCAGGCGATGTTGTTCATGCCGACGTCGTGCCGGTTCTTGATGGCCGTCTTGTCGGTCACGTAGCACGCCAGGACGCGGTCCCGGAACACCTCGCTCGGCAGTCGGTCGCCGAAGTCGTTGTTCAGCCACTTCTGGTTGAGGTAGTGCCGGTCGGCGCGGTCGAGGAAGAACGGGATCCAGCCGACGCCACCCTCGGAGAACGCGAACTTGAGGGTGGGGAACGCACGCATCACGGGTCCGAACAGCAGATCCTGAGCCGCGATCACCGAGATCTGTGTGGCCAGCACCATCAGGTTGTCGATGGGTGCGTCCCTGGCCAGCCGCAGCACGCCGAACCCGGAGCCGATGTGCAGGCACATCACCATGTCGTTCTCGACGAGTGCCTGGAACACCGGCCCCCAGTAGTCGATGTCGTGGTAGCTGGGCAGCTTCTCCAGGTGGGGGAGTTCGGGCATGGTGACCGCGCGTGCGCCCTTCTTGGCGACGCGATGGATCTCCTTGACCATTCCCTCGACGTTCCAGGTGGGCAGCAGTGCCAGCGGGATGAAGCGGTCGGGATGCGCTCCGGCCCACTCGTCGATGTGCCAGTCGTTGTACGCCGACACCATGATCAGTGTGACCGGGTCCTGATACTGGTTCAGGTGGCGCGCGGAGAAGCCGGTAAAGGTGGGAAAGCACATCGAGGCGAGCACACCGTTGCGGTTCATGTCGCGTACGCGTTCGTTGACGTCGTACACGCCCGGACGCATCTCCGCGTAGCCGGCCGGGTCGTAGGCCCACTCCTCCGGGGGCCACGTGACCACGGCGTTCAGGCCGCTGGTACCGGTCACCTTGCCCTGATAGAACCACTGCTCGATGCCCTTGTCATCGAAGATCACCCGCGGCGCCTCGTCCATGTACTTCTGCGGGACGTGCCGGGCGAACATGTCGTGGGGTTCCACGACGTGGTCGTCGATGCTGATCAGGATCATGTCGTCGACATTCATGGGACTGTGTCCTCTTTCGGAGCTGTGTTGCGGTCAGAAACCGGGCCGTGAATATGTCCTGTTTCACTTGTACAGTGGATTCCCGTGACCATCTCTGCGCGATCGGACAGTGATTTAGCACTTTCGGCCAGACAGGTGCAGTGGGTGCCGATGAAGGGCCGGGGGACCGCCTCGGCGGGCAGCTACGCCTACGACGGCGGTGCCCTGGTCACCGGGTGGCACTCGCACGAGGTACACCAGATCGAATACGCGATCGGTGGCGTCGTCGAGGTCGAAACACCGGCCGGCTACTATCTGGTGCCGCCGCAGCAGGCCATCTGGTTGCCGGCGGGCCTCGAACACGACACCCATCTCAAGGGGGACGTCACCACCCTGTCGGTGCTCTTCGAACCCGAACTGATCAGCGGCCACGGCGATCGTGCCCGCATCCTGGCAGTCTCGCCGCTGATGCGCGAGATGCTCGTCTACTCATTGCGCTGGCCGTTCGCCGACAGCACCCCCGATCCACGCTCGGAGCGGTTCTTCGGAACTCTCGCCGATCTCGTCGTCGACGCCCTCGCCGCCGAGACGCCGCTGCTGTTGCCGACCTCTGACGACCCGCTCGTGTCGGCCGCGATGCGCTACACCCGCGATCACCTGGCCACCGTCACCATCGAGGAAGTGAGCCGGGCGGTCGCAGTGTCCGAGCGCACGCTGCGCAGGATGTTCACCGGCTCGGTGGGCATGTCGTGGCGCGACTACCTCACCAGCGCGCGGATGTTGAGGGCCATGACCCTGCTGGCCACTCGTGGGCAGTCGGTGAGCTCGACCGCCACAGCCGTCGGATTCGACAGCCAGGGGTCGTTCACCAGGGCATTCACCCAGTTCAGCGGTGAGACGCCGTCGTCGTACCGCAACCGGATCCATCAGGACCCGGAGCCCGCGGGATAATTCGGTCGCGCTGATCGGCCACTCGTTGCCACAGACAGCTCGGGAATCGTTACAGTGTTCGCGTGACTGAACGGACTCTCGTACTCATCAAGCCCGACGGCGTGGCCCGCAACCTGGTCGGCGACATCATCGGACGTATCGAACGCAAAGGGCTGACGCTGGTCGCCCTCGAGCTCAAGCAGGTCAGCGACGAGCTGGCTCGCGGCCACTACGCCGAGCATGAGGGCAAGCCCTTCTTCGATTCGCTGCTCGAATTCATCACCTCCGGCCCGCTGGTCGCGGCAGTCGTCGAGGGACCGCGCGCGATCGCGGCCTGGCGCCAGATCGCCGGCGGCACCGACCCGGTCGAGAAGGCCGTTCCGGGAACCATTCGCGGCGACTTCGCGCTGGTCACGCAGGAGAACCTGGTTCACGGTTCCGATTCGCCCGAATCGGCCGAGCGTGAGATCGCACTCTGGTTCCCCGGCCTCGACTGACCCGGCTCTCGGCTGACCTTGGCTCGAGGTGAATCACGGTGCTCGCGGCCTCAGGGCATTGCTCTGAGGCCGCGGCCCGGCCCGGCCCAGCCCTCTACGGCCGGTTCTCCGATCTTCTTGCGGTGTTCCGCGGCCCGCCCCCGGCGTTGCTCCCGTCGTTCGATGTAAATGCGCGTTGGTTACGGCAAACGGACCGGGGTGTGGGATACTCGGGAAAGTTACCGTCGACACACTTTGTTGACGGTGGCCGATGCCGGTCCGCTCGTCATCCCCACCGCGTACACGTCACATTCGTGCGCACGTGGTGGTGTGGATGTTCGACGCAGCCGGACATCACCCAGCAAGGCGCCACGTCCTCCCTCCGCTACCGCGGAACGGGCACCGGCGCGAAGACCACATAACACCGGCCACGGCCGGGACACAGAGTTAGGCCCCCGCGTGGCCGCGTCAGCCCGACGCGCCCGGGGGCTCAAGGAGACTGAGTGACCGACAACGGGTCGCCTGCTGACGTCAATGACGCATCAGCACAGGCAGACGAATTTCCTATCAAACTGCGCGTTCACGCCCTGGCACGGAAGCTGGGTATCACCAGCCGCGAGGTGCTGGGTCACCTGGCCGAGATCGGACACGGTGCGCGATCACCGCAATCCAGCATCGACCGCGAGATCGCCTACACGGTTCGTGACCGAGTGACCGGAGAGCCGGCCGATACGGACGTTCCGCAGGAGTCGGGGGACGACGCGGCGCCGAAGGCGCCCGAGCCGGACGATGCCGGGGCGCCGACTGCTGATTCCGACTCGGCTGAGGTGGCCACGACTCCCGGACCGGCGATCGCGCAGCCCGAGCCCACTGAGTCGGCGGCTGTCGGGTCCGGCGCAGCAGCGCAGTTGTCGATCGATTCGCTGTTCTCCGCAGCGGCGACCGCCACTCAGGAGTCGGTCGTCGGGCCCCCGCCGACGGAGGCCGCGACGGTACCGCTGTTCCTGTCGCCCGATGTCGTCGAGCCGGTCAAGGTACCCGCTCGTAAAGCCATTGTCGACGACACACCGCTGTCGTCGGACGCCCTGGATGACGCCGACACGGACGCGGAGAACGAATCGGACCTCGACGGCGCCGATGATGACCAGGCCGATGAAAGCGGATCGGGTAAGCCGCGACGGCGGCGTCGGGGGCGTCGTGGCCGCGGGCGTGGCCGGGGGGATCAGGCGGACGCCGGAGAGCGGTCCGACGATGACGAGTCCGCGGCCGATGTGCGGGCGAGTGAATCGAACGGGGACTCCCCGGAGCCGGGCGACGACGAGGACTCGGCCGACGAGGGCACCGCGGAGGCGTCCGACGAGGAAGAATCGCCCCGCAGGCAGCGGCGTCGGCGGCGCGCGGCCAGAGTCGAATCGGCCGACGACGAATCGGCCGACGGTGACGAAGCCGAACGTGGCGATTCCGCCGGCGTCGTGGACGACGAATCGGATTCTTCCGGTGATGCGGAGTCGACCGATGACGGCGAGGACTCCGACGGTGACGATGCCGGCGGGGAGTCGGGAACGTCGCGGCGGCGCCGTCGCCGTCGCCGTCGCAAGGGCACCGAGGGCGACGAGGTGGCCCCCGACGATCCGCCGAACACCGTCGTGCACGAGCGGGAGCCGCGCACCAAGCGCGCCCGTGACGAGGTACAGGGCATTTCGGGATCTACGCGGCTGGAGGCCAAGCGGCAGCGCAGGCGTGACGGCCGCGACGCGGGTCGTCGTCGGCCGCCGATCCTGAGCGAATCGGAGTTCCTGGCGCGGCGCGAGGCCGTCGACCGGGTGATGGTGGTGCGCGAGCGCGCCTTCCACGACCCGAACGCCGAGGACTACACGCAGGTCGCGGTCCTCGAAGACGGTGTGCTCGTGGAGCATTTCGTGACCACCGAGACGTCGTCGTCGCTGGTGGGCAACATCTATCTCGGCCGGGTGCAGAATGTGCTCCCCGGTATGGAGGCCGCGTTCGTCGACATCGGCCGGGGCCGCAACGGTGTGCTGTACGCCGGTGAGGTGAACTGGGACGCCGCCGGTCTCGACGGTGGTTCCCGCAAGATCGAGCAGGCCCTCAAGCCGGGCGACTCTGTGCTGGTGCAGGTCAGCAAGGATCCGGTGGGCCACAAGGGCGCGCGCCTGACCACGCAGATCTCGCTGGCCGGCCGCTACCTGGTGTACGTGCCGGGCGGATCGTCGACGGGCATCAGTCGCAAGCTGCCCGATGTGGAGCGCAAACGCCTCAAGCAGATCCTTGCCAAGCTGCTGCCCGAGGACGCCGGCGTGATCATCCGCACCGCATCCGAAGGCGTGAGCGCGGACGAACTGGGCGCCGACATCGCGCGCCTGGAAAGCCAGTGGAAGGGCATCGAAGCCGCCGTCGGCGAGGCCAAGGGTCGTTCGGGCGGCGGACCGCGACCGCTGTACGAGGAGCCCGACCTGCTGGTCCGGGTCGTTCGGGACCTCTTCAACGAGGACTTCAAGAAGCTGATCGTCGAGGGCGACAAGGCGTGGAACCTCGTCGAGAGGTATGTCAGCTCGGTGGCCCCGGACCTGATGGAACGGGTCGAACGATTCACCAAGCGCCATGCCGACGCGCCCGATTCGTTCGTGGTGCACCGCATCGATGAACAACTCGCCAAGGCGCTCGACCGCAAGGTGTGGCTGCCGTCGGGCGGCACCCTGATCATCGAGCACACCGAGGCGATGACCGTCGTCGACGTCAACACCGGCAAGTTCACCGGTTCCGGCGGCAACCTCGAGGAGACGGTGACCCGTAACAACCTCGAAGCCGCCGAGGAGATCGTCCGGCAGATGCGGCTGCGGGATCTGGGCGGCATGATCATCGTCGACTTCATCGACATGGTCCTCGAATCCAACCGCGACCTGGTGCTGCGCAGGCTGACCGAGGCGCTGGCCCGGGACCGCACCCGGCATCAGGTGTCCGAGGTGACCTCGCTGGGACTGGTGCAGATGACCCGCAAGCGTCTGGGCACCGGGCTCCTGGAGGCCTTCTCGACCACGTGTACCGCGTGTGCTGGGCGGGGCATCATCGTCCACCAGAATCCCGTCGAGGTGCGTACCGACGACCAATCGCGGCCTGAGAGCGGGTCGAAACGCTCACGCAAGGCCAAGAAGCGGGCTGAGCAGGCCGAGGCGGCCAAGCCGGCACACAGCCCGTCCGAACATCCGATGTTCCGGGCCATGGCCGCGCATTCGCACGAACCCGGCCAGGCCGACTGCTCCGGTGACGAGGCGCTCGACACGATGCCTGTCGACGATGCGTCGTCAGCTGATGGCATGGTCGCCGCAGCGTTAGTCGCCGAGGATATTGAGATCGTCGTCACAACCGACGGCGCGGACGTCGACAGCGGTGCCGACGCACCGATTGCCGACGCACCGATTACCGACGTGCCGGCAGCCACTGTCGATGAGGCCGTCATCACGACCGGCGGTGCCCAGGCGCCCGAAAGCGCGGTGAGTGACGACGCTCCGGCGGAAGATGGCGAAATCCGCACCGCGGAGCCGGCCACGACCGGTGAGAGCGGCGCCCGAGGCCAGGACACCGCCGAGCCCGGTGACGATGCCGGCAATGATCGGCAAGCCGCAGGCCAGGACACGGTTGCGCCCGAGCCTGCGCGTGCGTCCGGAACCGGCAGCCGTCGGCGGCGTGTGGTGCGTGTGAGTTCACCGACAACCACCACCGAGCCGGTGGTCATGACGTCGGCCCCGGTGACCGGCGACGGCGACAGCGCTCCGGTGACCACGTCGGGGCCCTCGACCGCGGCCCCGGCTGCCAAGACGGTGGCGGTGCGCCGCAGGCCACGCAGGCGTTCGGCGGGAAGGCCGGCGGGCCCTCCGGTCGAGGAGTGAGTGCGGCCGTTCGGGGCCGGGCTGGTTTGACCCGGTGGGCGGCGGTCCCGTAGCCTTGAACGGTCGCCTTCGGCGGCGGGTTTGCGCTGTGCCGGATTGACGTCCGCCACAAGGTCGTTCCCCCGCACGACAGGCATTCTGGTGTGATCTGCGGTGACCCTGACAACTGGTCCGGGGTGTATTGCGGCCCGCGTCAGGTAGACAACCACAGATCAGGATCAGTAGAGCGCCGGAACCGCGGATACGGGTACCGGCCCGACTAGACGAGTTAGAGGACAGCTTCGATGGCAACGTACGCGATCGTCAAGACCGGCGGTAAGCAGTACAAGGTCGCGCAGGGCGACATTGTGAAGGTCGAGAAGATCGACAGCGCGCCGGGCACCACCGTGAACCTGCCGGTGGCACTGGTTGTCGACGGCGCCCAGATCACCACCGACGCCGATGCGCTGGCCAAGATCTCCGTGACCGCCGAGGTAGTCGAGGAGACCAAGGGTCCCAAGATCCGCATCCACAAGTTCAAGAACAAGACCGGCTACCACAAGCGCCAGGGTCATCGTCAGAAGCTGACGGTCCTCAAGGTCACCGGCATCAACTGACACCCACCGGGGCTGTCGTCGTCTGTCGTGGCACGGCAACCCTCACACCAAGACCTACAGATTCTTCAGGAGGACTGACATGGCACATAAGAAGGGCGCGTCCAGCTCGCGCAACGGTCGTGATTCCAACGCCCAGCGGCTCGGCGTCAAGCGCTTCGGTGGCCAGCAGGTCAGCGCGGGCGAGATCCTGATCCGCCAGCGTGGCACCAAGTTCCACCCGGGCGTGAACGTCGGCCGTGGTGGCGACGACACCCTGTTCGCGCTCGCCGCCGGTGCGGTCGAGTTCGGCACCAAGCGTGGCCGCAAGACCGTCAACATCGTCACCGACGCCGCTGCGGTCTGATTCCCGCCCCGGTCCGGGGTGAGAGAAATATAGCCTCGACAGAGGGTGCACAGGGGAACCGCCCCTGGGCGCCCTCTGTTGGCATTTTGCGGGTCCCGCACGCTGCGGGGCTCTCGTTGTTCAATATCGGAACACTGGTGGAGATTCCACCGATCAGGAAGTGAGAGTGGCGATGTCTCGGTTCGTCGACCGCGTGACCATTCATGTGACGGCCGGAAACGGTGGCCACGGATGCTCCTCGGTACACCGGGAGAAGTTCAAGCCGCTCGGCGGACCCGACGGCGGTAACGGCGGCAACGGCGGATCTGTGCGGCTCGTCGTCGACCCGCAGGTACATACGCTGCTGGACTTCCACTTCCGGCCACACGCCAAGGGGACCAACGGTAAGCCCGGCATGGGCGACAACCGCGACGGCGCCACCGGCGAGGACCTGGTCCTCAACGTGCCCGACGGCACCGTTGTCCTCGATGCCGACGGCAAGATCCTCGCCGACCTGGTCGGCGAGGGTACGTCCTTCGAGGCGGCCAAAGGGGGCCGCGGCGGACTGGGCAACGCCGCGCTGGCGTCGCGGGCACGCAAGGCGCCCGGATTCGCGCTGCTCGGCGAGGAAGGCCAGACGCGCGATCTGGTGCTGGAGCTCAAATCGGTCGCCGACGTCGGTCTCGTCGGCTTTCCGTCTGCGGGAAAGTCCTCGCTGGTGTCGGTGCTGTCGGCGGCCAAGCCGAAGATCGCCGACTACCCGTTCACCACCCTCGTCCCCAACCTCGGTGTGGTCCAAGCGGCCGGCGACATCTTCACCATCGCCGATGTGCCCGGGTTGATCCCCGGTGCGTCGACCGGACGTGGGCTCGGCCTGGAGTTCCTGCGGCACCTGGAACGGTGCGCTGTGCTCGCCCACGTTGTCGATTGCGCGACACTGGAACCCGGTCGCGACCCGGTCTCCGACATCGACGCGCTTGAGGCGGAGCTGGCCGCGTACAGGCCGGCCCTCGACGCCGATCACGGTCTCGGTGATCTGGCCGATCGGCCACGTGTGGTGATACTCAACAAGATTGACGTGCCAGATGCCGCCGAACTGTCCGACTTCGTCGAACCTGAACTGGCGCAACGTGGTTGGCCGGTGTTCCGAATTTCAGCGGTGAGTCACAACGGATTGCGCGAGCTCACCTTCGCCCTGGCCAAGATGGTCGCCGAATACCGTGCGGCGCAACCGAAACAGCAGGCCCGAAGGCAGATCATCCGACCGGTCGCCGTCGACGACAGCGGATTCTCGGTGCTGCCGGATCCGGCCGTCGAGGGCGGTTTCATCGTGCGGGGAGAACGTCCCGAACGATGGATCGCGCAAACGCAGTTCGCCAACGACGAAGCGGTGGGCTACCTCGCCGACCGGCTCAATCGCCTCGGCGTGGAAGACGAGCTCAAACGCCTCGGTGCCGAACCCGGCGCGCCGGTCACCATCGGCGACATGACCTTCGACTGGGAGCCGACCACACCGATGGGTGACGAGGTGCCGGTCACCGGCCGCGGCACCGACATCCGCCTCGATCGTTCCGAGCGCGTCGGCGCGGCCGAACGCAAGCAGGCACGCAAGGCGCGCCGCGGGCGGTTCGAGGACGGCGATATCCGTGGGTGAGGTGACTCATGAGTGACCTGCGCCGGAGTGAGGTACGAGGCCACATCGCCGACGCCCGCAGCATCGTCGTCAAGATCGGATCGTCGGCGCTCACCGATATGCACGACGGCCTCGACCGGGCGCGTCTGGACGCCCTTGCCGATGCACTCGAAGCACGGATGCGGGCGGGCTCCAACGTCACCGTGGTGTCCTCGGGTGCGGTGGGCGCAGGAATCGCGCCGTTGGGACTGAAGAAGCGACCCACTGACCTGGCCACCAAGCAGGCCGCCGCCAGCGTCGGTCAGCTCGCGCTCGCACACGCCTGGGGGACGTCGTTCGCCCGGTACCGGAGAACGGTGGGACAGGTGTTGTTGACCGCCGATGACTTCGCGAACCGGCGCCACCACGCCAATGCCCAGCGCACGCTGGAACGTCTCGTGTCGTTGGGGGTGGTGCCGGTGATCAACGAGAACGACGCCGTGGCCACCAACGAGATCCGGTTCGGTGACAACGATCGGCTCGCCGCGTTGGTGGCTCATTCGATCCGTGCCGATGCGTTGATCCTGCTCAGCGACGTCGACGGTCTGTACGACGGAGACCCGCGCAAGGTCGGCCCCAACGGGGAGCGGGCGCAGTTCATCGATGAGGTGCACGGTCCGGAGGATCTCGACGGGGTGATAGCGGGCTCCGGCGGTGCATTGGGCACCGGCGGAATGGCGTCCAAGCTCACCGCTGCCCGGCTGTCGGCGGATGCCGGGGTACCGGTGCTGCTGGCCGCAGCCTCCGACGCGGCGTTTGCCCTGAAGGATGCGTCGGTGGGGACGGTGTTCGCGGCGCGGGCCGAGCGGTTGACGGCCCGCCGATTCTGGGTTCGGCATGCCGCCGACAGCAATGGCTCGCTTGTCATCGATGACGGGGCGGTCGCGGCGGTGGTCAGTCGGCGACGGTCCTTGTTGGCGGCGGGCATCGTCGAGGTGAAGGGCGTGTTCTACGCCGGTGATGTGGTGGAGCTCGTAGACCTGTCCGGTGCGGTGCGAGGCCGCGGTGTGGTGGCCTACGACTCCGACGAGATCGCGTCGATGGAGCGACGCTCCACGGCGGACCTGCCGCTCGATCTGCGCCGACCGGTCGTACACGCCGACGACCTGGTGGCCCGGTAGAGATCTGGCCGGTAGAGATCTGGAACGACTGAGTCCCCACGGCGATACCGTGGGGACTCAGTCATCTGTGGGGTGTCAGCAGGTGCTGGATGCGGGCTCTCCGCGGAAACGAGCGGACAGGAACTCCATCGCCGGGACGACGCCGATCACCGCAGCGCTCATGTGCTCGGGGGACGGGGTGAGCATCGTCGTCACCTTCGTGCCTGCCTTGCAGTAGCGCCGCGTGGTCGAGGTGATCGCGTCGAGCGGGATCAGCACGTCGGTGGGGCTGTGCCACTCGAAGACCGGTGCCTTGGGCACGCCGGAGTACATGGCCAAGCTGTTCTCGGCGCCGATCTTGCGGAATGTCGGGTTCTCGAACAACTGGATACCGCTCTTGGCGACCTGACGGGCGCTGTGGCCGGCACCGATCCGCAGCACATCGTTGGTGCACGCGTTGCGCATCTCGGAGAACATCCGCTTGCCCTTGGGTGAGAGGTAGTCGAAGAGTGTGACCTTATCGGAATACTCACGGGCCAGGCCGATGGCCGCGGCGAACGCGAGTCCGAACGCGGGGTGCGGGCGGTTGTAGCCCAGGCCCTCGGCCATCTTGATCAGGTCCATCGGCACTCCGCCGTAGGCTGCGCCGACGATGTTCAGCTTGGGGCTGTACTTGGGGGCGAGCGCAGCTGCCCACGCCGTGGCCATGCCGCCACCGGAGTAGCCGGCCAGGCCGACCTTGCTGTACTTGACACCGGCGGGCTTGAAGTTCTGGGTGGCTGTGATCGCGTCGAGCGAGATCTGGCCGCCGAGCTTGGCCGCACCGTATGAGCTGCGCGGACCGAGGTGGTCGGGGATGCTCACCGTCCAGCCCTGCTGCAGCACCACGTTGAGTGCCGGTGCCTCCCGGATGGTGAGGTTGGGGTCCTGTGTCCACAGCACGCGCGACGGCGCGCATTCGAGGCCGACCGCGTTGACGATGTGTTGGAACGACAGCAGCGGCCCGTTGGCCTTCTTGTTGAACGGAACCAGAATCGTCGTGATCGCCGCGATCGGCTTGTTCTCGCTGTCATTGGAGCGGAACTTGATCTGATAAGTCTTGACGCCGAGGAACGCAGGCGGGTTGGGCCGCGTCCGGGTGGAGATGATCTCGCCCTGCTTGTACTTCCCGATGTTCGCGGGCGTCCTGTAGAAGCCGTCATGCAACGGGGTGGGCAGCGCCGCGTTGATCTTGGCCATTCGGGCGGCATCGACCCTGCCGCCGTCGGGTACACCGGCGGCGGGAGCTGCGGCCAGCGTGCCGAAGACCAGTGCGGTGACCGCCATCAGTGCAGGTAGGACCGCCATACGCCAGGTGGTCTGCTTCGATCGCCTCGCGGTGTGATTCACGAGATGTATCCCCATTTCGGCCGCTTCGTGACAAAACAGCTGGGCCGCCATCGGCTCATGGTCCTCGGTGTGGATACACGCGTACCCGCACCGATCAATGAGGCCGGTGTCACCGATGACACGTCCCAGCACATTGCATGGCCGGTCACAGGTACCGGCCAGTATGAAGAGACTACCTTACAGCTCCGGCACATCGCTGGTGGAGAATGGGCCACCATGACCAGGATCATCGCCGGTCGCTTCGGTGGCCGCAGGATCGCCGTTCCCGACGACGGGACCCGACCCACCTCCGACCGGGTGCGTGAGGCGGTCTTCAACATGCTCGACGCACGCATCGACCTCGACGGTGCCGCGGTCGCGGACCTCTATGCGGGATCGGGTGCGCTCGGCATCGAAGCACTCTCGCGGGGTGCATCGTCGGCGGTGTTCGTCGATTCCCGGCGCCGCGCCACCTCGGTGATCGTCGCCAACCTCAATGCGTGTGGTGTCTTGTCGGCGGCGCGGGTGGTGACCGGGGAGGTCGGCACCTTTCTCTCCGCCGACGCAAATCCGTTCGACGTGATCTTCATGGACCCGCCCTACGACCTCGGCACCGACATCGTGCAGGCCGAAGTGGCCGCCGCCGAACGCTTCATGGCCGACGAAGGTCTCCTGGTGCTGGAACGCTCCTCCAGGTCATCACGCGTCCAGTGGCCCGCTGTTTTGGAGCTGGTGGTCGACAAGACCTACGGCGACACCCGGGTGGAAATCGGGCGCAGGTAGCAACTTCACCCGATCGGAGACGTGATTCTCACTTCTGACATACCGTATTCTCATCCAAGTGCGATTGGGTGGTATACGGAGGTGGCAAGGTGACGACGACTGATGCGCAGGGCGGTGCCGGGGTCCGGATCGGCCCTGTCGAATGGGTGATACCGATTGTCGGGGCCCCGATGGCGGGCGGGCCGACCACACCCGAGCTGGTCGCGGCCGTCAGCAACGCCGGAGGGCTGGGTACCCTCGCGGCCGGGTATCTGACCGCCGAACAGCTCGAACCGCTGCTCGTCGAGGTGGGAGAGCTCACAGACCGGCCATTCGGGGTCAACCTGTTCCTGCCCGGAACCGACGTGGGCGAGCAGTTGTCGGACGAGATCGCCGAGTACCGGACCCGCTTGCAGATCGACGCCGACACCCTCGGCACCGAAGTCGGCAACCCCAGGTTCTTCGACGAGGACATCGACGCCAAGCTCGCCGTGTTGGCGCGATATCGCCCCGCGTTCGTCAGCACGACGTTCGCCGACCCAGGGCGTGAGTTGGTGGACCGGATTCGCGCCGAGGTCAGTGCTCAGGTCTTCGTCACCGTGACCTCACCGGGCGAGGCCGCAGCCGCCGTCGCATCCGGAGCCGACGCGCTGATAGCGCAGGGCGTTGAGGCCGGCGGGCATCGGGGGATCTGGCATGACGTTCCCGATCATCCGCATGGAGGTCCGGGAATGTCGACCGCCGGACTCGTTCGCAAGATCACCAAGGCCACAGAAGTGCCGGTCATCGCTGCCGGTGGGGTCGGGGTGGCAGACGACGTCCGCGAACTTCTCGACGCCGGGGCCACCGCAGTCGCCGTCGGCACGGCACTGTTGTGCGCCGACGAGGCCGGCACCTCGGAGACCTACCGCAACGCGGTGTGGAGCTGGGAGTACCGCGGTACCGTCGTCACCCGGGCGTTCTCCGGACGTCCGGCCCGCGCGTTGGCCAACCGTTTCGCGACCATGAACGTCGACGCGCCGGCCGCCTATCCGCATGTGCACTACATGACCAAACCCATCCGGACCGCTGCCGCGGCCGCCGGCAATACCCAGACGCTCAACCTGTGGGCCGGCGACGGTTGGGACGCCGTCCAGAAGGGTTCTGCCGCGCAGATCATCGCCAACCTCACCGGGCGGGCAACGGACTGAGCGGCCGCGTCAGGTGCGTGTGTCGCCGGACCCTTCGCGACCCTCGCTCCTTCGTCGCATCGGCCTCAGGGATCAAGATGGTTGCTTGCGGTAAGTTGCTGTGGCATGGCTACCGCTGTCTGCCCCGGTTCGTTCGATCCGTTCACACGAGGCCACCGCTACGTCGTGGAGCGGGCCGCCGGCCGCTTCGACGAGGTGGTGGTGACCGTCGTCGTCAACCCGAACAAGTCGGGGATGTTCAGTGTCGACGAACGCATCGCGCTGATCGAGGAGGATTGTGCCGACCTGCCCAACGTGAGGGTGGACCGCTGGACCGGTCTGCTCGTCGACTACCTGACCGAGAACAGTTACTCGACCATCGTCAAAGGGCTGCGGTCGGGTGTCGACTTCGACTACGAGGTACCGATGGCGCAGATGAACCGTGAACTGAGCGACGTCGAGACGGTGTTCCTGCTGACCGATCCCCGCTACGCTCACGTGTCGAGCTCGCTGGTGAAAGAGGTGGCCAAGCTCGGTGGCGACGTGTCGCCGTTCCTGTCCGGGCATATCCATGAGAGGCTGATGGCGGCGGTGACAGGGCAGCGGAAAGTCTAGGTCGGCGTCGCGGCGTCCGCGACACGCCACAGCGGCGTTACCGGCAACCGTGTCATCTTTCGGCACAATAGTCACAGCAGTCTCGTCGGCCGTGTGACCAGCCGACCCGACAGACCATCGCAGGAATGAGGTAGCTGTGTACCGGGTATTTGAAGCACTCGATGAGCTGATCGCCATCGTCGAAGAAGCGCGAAGCGTCCCGATGACCTCCGGTTGCGTCGTCCCTCGCGGAGACGTGCTCGAACTGCTCGACGATCTCAAGGACGCCATCCCCGGCGAACTCGACGACGCACAGGACGTGCTCGATCAGCGTGACGAGCTGATCAGCACCGCCCGTGAGCATTCCGACACCGTGATCGCCAAGGCGGACTCCGAATCGGAATCGACGCTGGAGAACGCGCGTGCCGAGGCCGACCGCATCCTCGCCGACGCGAAGGCGCAGGCCGATCGCATGGTGGACGAGGCCAAGTCGCACGGCAAGTCCATCGTCGACGAGTCGGCCGAGGAAGCGCACCGCATCCGGTCGAGTGCGGCCCGCGAATACGACTCGGTGACCGGCCGGGCGCGTACCGAGGCTCAGCGCACCATCGATGCCGCAAACAATTCCTATGACAAGTCGGTGGCCGACGGCATCGCCGAACAGCAGCGCCTGGTGTCCGAGGCGGAGGTGGTCGCGGCGGCCAAGAGCGAGGCCGAGCGGATCATCGACGCGGCTCATGGCGAGGCCGACCGCCTGCGTGGCGACTGCGACGTGTATGTCGATGAGAAGCTCGCGCAGTTCGAGGAAGTCCTCACCGGCACACTGCGATCGGTCAATCGTGGGCGGCATCAGCTGCGTACCGGCGCCGGAATGCACGACTACGTCGAGTATCCGCGCAGCGTCGACCACCATGCGGAGCGTCAGGGTGCTCACCGGGACCGCGAGACATCCCCGCTGGCCGTATAGCCGTGTGCCGGCCGCCGATGGCTTCGCGGAGTCTGCGGCAGTCCGGATAGTCTTGACGACCGCTGGCCGGGCGTAGTTGCGCGGCCCGCGGGTAGTCCGTGTGGTCACTGGCCCCGGTCCCGGGTCGGGCGTATGGTGCATACCGTGTCAGCTCAATCCGTGACCAGCCCAGCACCGTTCGTTCTGGACATCCGCAGCCTCGGCCGTCGCCCCGGCACCATGGCCGAAGTCCATCGCACGATCCTCACACCCTCGCGCATCGGGGTGGAGATGATCGGTATCGAAGAGGGCTCAGAAGTCGACGTCGACCTACGCCTGGAATCGGTGTCCGAGGGTGTGTTGGTCACGGGTACCGTGTGCGGCGAGACGTCGGGCCAGTGTTCGCGATGTCTGGAACCGGTCGAGGGCACGGTGCACGTGTTCCTGACCGAACTGTTCGCCTACCCGAACAGCGAGACCGAGCAGACCACCGACGAGGAGGACGTGCACCGCATCGTCGACGAGCAGATCGACCTCGAACAGTCGATCATCGACGCGGTGGCCATGGAGTTGCCGATGTCGCCGCTGTGCTCCGATGACTGCCCGGGCCTGTGCCCGCAGTGCGGTGTGCGTCTGGCGATCGCCGACCCCGACCACGGCCACGACATCATCGATCCGCGGTGGGCCGGTCTCGCCGCCAAACTCGACACCCTCACCGATGACGAGGGCAACGGAACGCAAACCAACGGAACGGGGGCCGGCACACAGTGACGCGGACGTCGGGGGACAACAGTGCGAACACCTTTGTCGATCTCACGGACGCACTTGGCGTGCCGATCTCACCAGACTTGCTCACGCTCGCGCTGACGCACCGGTCCTACGCGTATGAACACGGTGGCCTGCCCACCAATGAACGTCTGGAATTCCTGGGCGACTCGGTGCTCGGTGTGGTGGTGACCGAGCGGCTCTACAAGCGTTACCCCGACCGTCCCGAGGGCGAGCTCGCCAAGATCCGCGCCAGCGTCGTCAACATGCATGCGCTCGCCGAAGTCGCCCGTGGCCTTGGCGAGGGCGGCCTGGGCAGGCATTTGTACCTCGGGCGGGGCGAGGAGATGACCGGCGGCCGCGACAAGGCGAGCATTCTCGCCGACGGGCTCGAATCACTGTTCGGCGCAGTGTTTCTCGACCACGGCCTGGATATCTCCCGCGACATCATCCTGGCCATCTTCGACGACGTCATCGGCAAGGCCGGCAAGCTGGGCGCGGGCCTGGACTGGAAGACGTCCCTGCAGGAACTGTCCAGCGAACGCGAACTGGGTCCGCCGCAGTATCAGATCACCTCCACCGGACCCGACCACGACAAGGAGTTCACCGCCACTGCCGTCGTCGGGGGCGAGGATTTGGGTTCGGGTGTGGGGCGGTCCAAGAAGGAAGCCGAGCAGAAGGCCGCGGCCCTGGCCTGGGACGTGCTCAACAACCGTTCCGGCGCAGGTTCCGAAGACCACGAGTCCGAAGGCGGCGAAACCGCAAACAGTGAACCCGGCGGGGAGTTCGGGACCGAGAGTGCCTGAGCTGCCGGAGGTCGAGACCATCCGGCTCGGCCTTGCAGCGCATATCGTCGGTCGCCGGATCGAACACGTCGAGGTCTTACATCCGCGGGCGGTCCGCCGTCAGGCCGGGGGCGCCGTCGATCTGATCGCTCGGTTGCGTGGGCTTACCATCACCGATGTCCGTCGTCGCGGCAAGTACTTGTGGCTCAACGTCGGTAGCGGTGAAAAGCTGACGGACGACGGCTGGGCGGTGGTGATCCATCTGGGGATGAGTGGGCAACTGCTGATCGCCGAGCCCGGCGCACCCGACGAGGTCCACCTGCGGATCCGCGTGAACCTGGCGCCGGGTGCCGACGATGCTTCCGGGCCGGTCGAATTGTGGTTCGTCGACCAGCGAACCTTCGGCGGTTGGTTCATCGACGACTGGGCCATCGACGCAGCGGGCGTGCGGGTCCCCGAGACGATCACCCACATCGCCCCCGACCCGTTCGAGCCCTCGTACGACCAGGCGCAGGTGATCACCCGCATCCGTGCCAAACACACCGAGATCAAACGGGTCCTGCTCGACCAGACGGTGATCTCCGGCGTCGGCAACATCTACGCCGACGAGTCGCTGTGGCGGGCGCGACTACACGGCACCCGTGTCACCGACCGCATCAGTCGCCCCAAACTCACCGAACTCCTCGACGCCGTCGCCGACGTGATGCGCGAGGCCATCGCCGTCGGCGGAACCTCCTTCGATGAGCTCTACGTCAACGTCAACGGCCAATCCGGATACTTCGACCGAAGCCTGAGTTCATACGGCCGGACTGGCCTGCCGTGTCCAAGGTGCGGGACTCCGATTGTGCGGGAACAGTTCATGAACCGTGGCTCGCACTTCTGCCCGCGGTGCCAGCGACCGTCACGCCGGGGCGCCGCCTGACAGTGGAGGGTAATGATCAGCGAGGAGCCGACTCGCCGACATTGTCGATCGCGGAGCGCAGGTGTCGCACGACCTCGCGGGGGTCATCGACGAAGAACCGGACCGTTCGCACCTCGCGGTGTTCGGTGAGCGGCTGGGTGTGGAGCGGTCTGCGGAGTGTCACCGCTACGTTGGTCCGGCCGACCAGCGGCACCGACAGGGTGTGTGACCCGTCATCGAAAGCAGGGCGCAAGCCCAATCCCTCCGTGTTATGCGGCGATACCCGTTCGATGTCCTCCGACGGAATCGATACGCAGGTCCGAGGCCCGTTGCGCACCAGGAAGGTTCCGTCATCGAGACAGTGGGGATTCATGGCGATCCCGGCGACGTACCCGAGCACCCACAGCAGACCGTAGACGGTGAGGATCAGGACCACTATCCCGACGGCCGGCCAGGGGACGAGCAATCGGATCAGGAAATGCACGACCACCGACTCCAGGACGGTGAGCGGTACCAGGATCCACATCAACCGCGCGAGGTCACGGTGACTGGTGAACACCTGCGCACCCGCCGGCACATTCGGCCTGCGGGCGACGAGTCGCCCCAGCGCCGCGAACATGCCGACCTCGGTGGAAATGAGTCCCCACAGACGTTCCCCGATCACCTCACGACCCGCTTGCACTGTGGCCCGCCGGAAGCCGGCGCCGCCTCTGCATAGACCGTGGATCTTCGCTGCGAGGATCGAGATCTCGACGAGCACGGTGATCAGAACCAATACTGCGATGGCGATCCTCAACGGTGGCGGAATCGTGGCTCCGGCGAAAATCGCCACCGCCAGGCCGATTTCGATCGGTGCGAGCGTGAACAGCACCCTGCGCACGACCGTCGCCGCGGTCACGACGATACCAGCCTGGACATGATCGCAGTCACAACCGCGACCTGTGCGGGTGCTAGGTGCTCGGTGATCATCTCGCCGAGCGGCGGCGCCGACATCTGCCAGAGCTCATCGACTCCCGCCGGCAGTGGCCGACTCGCTTCCTGTTTCAGTTCGTCGGGAAGGCCTGCGACGATGTCGTCGGCCAGTACATCGACGAGTGGATCATCGGGGTCAAGTCCCGCGATTGAATCGAAGCGCCGGTACACGTCCTTCAGGTGCGACTGCCGTTCGGGAGTCAATCCCCGAGTCTGGTCGATCTGGAAGATGTACGCGGCGGCTTCTTCCGGAAGCAGAGACATCAGGTCAACATCCAGGTCCGCAGCCGGCCCGACGACGCCGGTGTCCTTGAGGAGTTCTGCCAGTTGAGCGGCGGCCGACGATTGCAGGGGATCTCCTTGCTCGTCGAGGCGTAATCGTAGTTGCGTCAGGCGTGCCCGTTGCCGGGCGATCGCCGCATCCTGGCGATCGAGGTCCGCGTCGAGTTCATCGAGGATCTCGGTCAGATCGGCGGAGCCGGACGCGGCGAGCACTTCGCCCACGACGTCCAGGCTCAGGCCGAGGTCGGTCAGCCGCCGTGCCCGGGTCAGCCGGATCACATCTTCGAGGCTGTACCGCCGATACCCGTTCGGGTCGCGCTCGGGTTCGGGCAGCACTCCGACACGGTGATAGTGGCGGATCGTTCTGGTGGACACTCCGACGAGCTCCGCGGCCTGACCGATTCTCATGATGCCAGTAGAAACCTTGACGTCGCGTCAATGTCAAGGCTGTCGCCGGCCGCCGCCGGAACTACGGACTAGACAGTTTCCTATATAGGCATATGATGGGTGGATGGCACGAGCGGCGACAACCTCCGATGCGTTCAATGCGATCGCCGAACCGCAGCGCCGCGAGATCCTGCTCCGTCTGCGGCGAGGTGAAAGCGCGGTGGGCGAGCTGGCGCACGAACTGGGGATGACCCAGCCGCAGGCGTCGAAGCATCTGCGGGTCCTTCGCGAGGTCCGCATCGTCCACGTCCGTAGTGACGGCAAACAGCGTCTGTACGAGCTGGATCCGTCGGGGCTGCTGCCGGTGAAGGAATGGCTGGGCGGCTTCGAACAATTCTGGAACGAGAGCTTCAACAGGCTGGGCGACTATGTCCGGGAACTGGACCAGACCCGACAATCGAAAGAATCAGATGACTGACACGGCAGACCGGGAAATCGTGGTCACCCACGAGATCGACGCCCCACCCGCACTCGTCTTCGAGGCGTTCACCGACGTCCGGCACCTGTCGAGATGGTTCGGGCCCGACGGATTCACCACGACCACAAAATCATTCGACTTCCGAGTCGGTGGTGAGTGGGACTTCATGATGCACGGACCCGACGGCACCCACTACCCGAACTGGATCCGCTGGCGCGAGATCGACCCACCGAAACGAATCATGGTGGATCACGGCAGTTTTCGGGACGATCCGGACGCTTTCGAGTCCACTTTCACCTTCGAACCGGTCGGGGATCGCACCCGGATTGTGCTGCGAAATGTCTTCCCCACCAAGGCGCTCCGCGACCAGGCCGTCGAGAAGTTCGGAGCGATCGAAGGCGGGCAGCAGACGCTTGGCCGCCTGGCGAACTACATCGTCGCCGGCACTCACCATCAGGAGGAGCCGCAATGAGTCGAGTTCGAGTCCACAATTTCTCCGTCTCTCTCGACGGCTTCGGTGTCGGCGAAGGCCAGACCCGGCAATCGCCGTTCGGTCACGCCGGCACCAGGCTCCTGGAATGGGCCTTGCCGACGCGCACCTTCACCGAGATGGGGCTGCACGGCGACCAGCCCGGTACCACCGGCGTCGATGAGGCGTTCGCGAGCCGATGGAACACCGGTATCGGCGCGGAGATCATGGGGCGCAACAAGTTCGCCCCGAAACCCGGACCGTGGCCCGACGATGAATGGACCGGCTGGTGGGGTGACAACCCGCCGTTTCACACGCCGGTCGTCGTACTCACCCACCACCCTCGACCACCGCTGGAGCTCGACGGTGGGACCACCTTCCACTTTCTCGACGCGACACCCGTCGAGGCTCTCGACCGGGCCCGCGAGCTCGCCGGCGACCTCGACATCCGCATCGGTGGCGGCACCACGACCGTCCGGGACTTCCTTCGGGCCGATCTGGTCGACGAGATGCACATCGCCGTCGTGCCCATCTTCCTCGGTCGCGGCGAACGGCTCTGGGACGGACTGGAAGGACTTGAGGACCGTTTCGACATCGACACGGTGACCTCGCCCAGCGGCGTTGTCCACGTGTCGTTCTCGCGACCCTCCGTCGCGCAATAGCTCGAAAGGTCATGCTGCACATCCCGATAGGTTCGGTGATGTGTTGTGCTCGCCAGAGCACCGCTACATATCGGACGATCTCACCGATCGGGTGCGAGCTGATAGCCGGCGCTGACCACAATCGCAGGGCCGGGACCGGCTACCATCCCGCGTACGGCCTTTGCTTGAGGAGTACTTCGCATGTCTGATCTCACTCTGTCCCGCGGTCAGAACACCGCGCTGTCCGGGCCACGTCCGCTGCGCGTCGAGGTCAAGGCAGGTGCGCCTCTCGACGTCCTGGCTTTCGTCCTGGGGGACGACCAGAAGGTCGGCTGCGATGCGGATTTCGTGTTCTTCAATCAGCCCGCACATCCCAGCGGTGCGGTGATTCTCGACGGTTCGGGTGCCGTCGTCGTGGATCCGGCCCGGCTCCCCGCAGGTGCGAGCCGGGTGCACATCGGAGTCGTGGCCGAGAATCTGACGCTCGGCGACGCTCGCGTCGAAGTTGTGCTGTCCCAAGATGATCGGACGGTCGTCGCTCCTGGCGAAGGGCTGTCCGTGGAGACCTCGGCGGTGCTGATCGAGATCTACCGGCGTGGCGGCGAGTGGAAGATCCGCAATACCGGCGCCGGCTGGGAAGGCGGCTTCGCCGATCTCGTGCGCAGCCACGGTGTGCAGGTCGACGACGAACCCACGTTGGTACCGGTCGTCCACGACGGACCCCGCAGTGCGCCCGGCGAGGAGAAGCTCTCACTGACCAAACGCGCCAAGCTTGACCTGCGAAAGAAGCAGGTACACCAGGTGCTGCTGGAGAAGAAGGTCACTTCCGGCGTGCGGGCTCGTGTGGTCATGGTCATCGACAAGACCTTCTCGATGTCGGCGCTATACCGCGACGGCGTCGTCGGCGAACTCGTCGAACGGATGACCGCGGTGGCCACCCAACTCGATGACGACGGCGCGCTGGAGGCATACATGTACGCCGTGCAGTGCGCCAAACTGCCCGATGTCACCGTCGATCGCGCCGAGGAATGGGTACGCGACTACGTCCACCTGCGCGGTGTGCGCGGCGGCATCGACTACGACCTGCTCGGCGGCCGCAACGAGGAACTGCCGATCCTTTCGCAGGTGATCGCCGACTGCCGCGACTCGAAAGACCCTGTGTTGGTGCTGTTCTTCACCGATGGCGGCTTCGCCCGCGGCAGGCGGGCCATCCAGAAACTGATCACCGAGGCCGCGGTGCTGCCGATCTTCTGGCAGTTCATCGGTATCGGGAAAGCCGACTTCGGCGCCTTGACCGCCCTGGACGAACTCTCCGGTCGCGTCGTCGACAACGCAGGCTTCTTCGCCGTCGACGACGTGTCCCGGATCAGTGACGACCAGCTGTACCGCCTGCTGCTCTCGGAGTTCCCGGACTGGCTGACCGCCGCTCGTCATGCCCGGGTGTTGCGCTGACCGGATCAGGCGCCTCTAGCTCGGTCACTTCGTCTCATTCGGATGACTCGTGTGTACCTGCTCGAGATATACCGTCTGGCCATCGACGTAGAACCAGATCCGTGCCGTGCCTTTGAGGGTCGGCTTGTGCTGCCAGCGCTCGTACGTTTTGTCTCCACGACGGATCGTGCTGAGTTCGTCGCGCAGCGGATAGTTGGTCGACGTGCGGACCTGCGGCGTTGTGGTCAAGAAGTCCCACGTGTCGGCCATGGGATTGCGAACTGTCGCCACCAGATCGCGCCAGCCCTTTTGTGCTCCGACAGTGGCGAATCGGATCTCGTACTAGGATCTTTTCGCGGGCCGCGGGACCAGGCTTTCCCTTGCCACGATCAGGGCCGCTCGACTGGCCCGGCGGTAAGGGCGTCGTCTGCCTCCAGCCATTCGACCGGCTCCGAGCCGAGGCCTGCGGCGATCGCGGCAGCAGTCTCTTTCCAGGAAGTGAGCTCGGCGACGGCCAGGTGCGGCTGGCCGGTGGAGAACGACGCCCGGGCGGCGTCGACAAGGGCGCGCGCGCACGCTGCGCGTCCGTCCGGAGAGAGTGCCAGCATCCACGGAAACAGCTCCGCCATCCGTGCTTCGAGCGGGCCGTCGCCGTCGAGGGCTGCCGTGATGAGTTGCGCAGCAAGCTGATAGTCTACCTCGTCGACGGCGACGACCTGATCATCTTGCAGTCGCGCTATCACTACTGACCGGATCAGGTGGGCAACGGCCCGATGATCATGATCGGCGCCGCGTGATCACCCGCGTTGACTGTGCGGACGGGGACGACGCGCTGGTGAGCGGATCGTCTACGCCGCCGCGCGTCATGCCCAGGTGCCGGGCTGAACGGATCGACCCTATGCTGAGCGTATGCGCGCACTGACTTGCCCGAACTGCAATGCATTGTCAGGATTCGTCAGTCAGGAATGTCCCCGGTGCGGGGCGAGCCTCGGGGTGCATCTCCCAAGCCGATCGCTGGTCGTGGCACATCCCGACGGCATTGAAATCGACGGTCGGCGGTGGGTGAGATGTGCCAATTGGCATGACATGGGCTGCAACTGGGTGACGCCCGCCGAACTCGGTGTGGGTGAGGAGGGGCTTCGTGGGCGGTGCTTCGCGGGCTCCTTGATCCGGGTTTATCCCGACACCGACGACACGGTCGCGCTCGACAAGCTCCACTCGGCCACGGTGAACCTGCGGATGTTGGTTTATCAGCTCGCCGAGCTAGGACTGCCGATCGAACCTTTCTGGCGCACCGAGGGTGGGCTGGCGTTTGATCTGACGTCGAGCATCACCACCGGAAAGCCGGTGGTGATCGGCCATGCCAACGGCGTGGTGACGATCGACCTGGCCGAGACGATGGACGCCTACCGGGAACGCCTCCGAGTGCGCCTCGGGGAACCGTATAGGACGATGCTCGGGCATTTCCGACATGAAGTGGGCCACTACTACCAGAACGTGCTGATCGAAAACGGCGAGGGCGCCGCCCGGTATCTCGACGAGTGCCGCGAGATCTTCGGTGACGAGCGAGCGAGCTACCAGGACGCGATCAATCGCCACTACAAGTTCGGCGCGCCGGAGAACTGGCATGAGTCGTTCATCTCCGAATATGCGACGATGCACCCGTGGGAGGACTTCGCCGAGTGCTTCGCCCACTACCTCCACATCACAGGAACCATCGACACCGCACGGGAATCGGGGTTGATGCTGGACAAAGATCTGGTGCGCTTCTCGATGGACCGCGCCATCGTGCCGTTGGAGAGCTACGCCGACGAACCGATCGAACGGCTGCTCTACGACTGGAAATGGTTGTCCGCCATGTTCAATCGGGTCAATGCAGCAATGGGAGGACAGCTACTGTATCCGTTCGACATACCGGAACCGGTGGTCGCGAAACTCGGTTTCGTGCACAAGGTGATCCGGGGGACCGCGAAATTCGACTTGTGTTCCACACACGAAAGGGCCGACCACACCTATGAGCACCACTGAGACCCCGACCGAACTCTGGGTGCAGCGCACCGGAACCCGCCGCTACACCGGGCACAGCTCGCGTGGGGCCCAGGTGCTGATCGGGTCCGAGGACGTCGAGGGGGTGTTCACGCCCGGGGAACTGCTGAAGATCGCGCTCGGCGCGTGCACCGGTATGTCGTCGGACAAGCCGCTTTCGCGTCGGCTCGGCGACGACTATGACGCTACGATCCGGGTCAGCGGGCCCGCGGACCGGGAGAACGAGGTGTACCCGGTCCTGTCGGAGATCCTGCAGGTGGACCTGTCCGAACTCGACCCCGAGGCCGCGCAACGGTTGCTCGTGGTGGTGGAGCGGGCCGTCGAAGCTGTGTGCACCGTCGGGCGGACCATCAAGGCCGGTGCCGAGGTCAAGCTGGAGATCGAGACCGACTAAGAGTGAATCCGCTCACACCGGCTAGTTTTGAGTGATGAGCGCAACACAGCAGCGGCTGACCGCCTGGGTGCACGGACATGTTCAGGGCGTGGGCTTCCGGTGGTGGACGCGGTCGCGTGCCCTCGAACTGGGCCTGGTCGGATATGCGGCCAATCAGGCCGACGGCCGGGTGCTGGTGGTCGCTGAAGGGCCACGCGCCGACCTCGACCAACTGGTCGACTGGCTGCGCAACGGCAACACACCCGGACAGGTGACGCTGGTCGTCGACGATTTCTCCGTGGCCCGGCGAGACCTCCAGGGCTTTCACGAGAGGTGACTGGGGCGGGACCTTCCTCACAGTGGTGTGACCTGGACCTGTCGTAGCCCGCGGGTAGGGTTGTCGGTCGTGCATCTCAAGAGCCTGACCCTCAAGGGGTTCAAATCGTTCGCGTCGGCGACGATGCTGCGCTTTGAGCCGGGCATCACGTGTGTGGTGGGCCCGAACGGCTCGGGCAAATCCAACGTCGTCGACGCGCTCACCTGGGTGATGGGGGAGCAGGGCGCCAAGGCGTTGCGCGGCGGCAAGATGGAGGACGTCATCTTTGCCGGCACTTCCGGGCGGCCTCCGCTGGGCCGGGCCGAGGTCACCTTGACCATCGACAACGCCGACGGCGCGCTTCCCATCGACTACTCCGAGGTGTCCATCACGCGGCGGATGTTCCGCGACGGCGCCGGTGAGTATGAGATCAACGGCAGCACGTGCCGGTTGATGGATGTGCAGGAACTGCTGTCGGACTCGGGCATCGGCCGCGAAATGCACGTCATCGTCGGACAGGGGCGGCTGGCGGCGATCCTGGAATCGCGGCCCGAGGACCGGCGCGCCTTCGTCGAGGAGGCGGCCGGTGTTCTCAAGCATCGGCGCCGCAAGGAGAAGGCGGTCCGCAAGCTACAGGGGATGCAGGCCAACCTCGACCGGCTCGGCGATCTGACCGCCGAACTGCGCCGTCAGCTCAAACCGCTCGGCAGGCAGGCCGAGGTCGCCCGCCGGGCACAGACCATCCAGGCCGACCTGCGCGATGCCCGGCTGAGGTTGGCCGCCGACGACCTGGTGACCCGCCGTGCCGAGATGGCCCAGCACACCGCCGTCGAGGACGAGGTGCGTCGCGAACAGGACACCGTCACAGCACAACTGGACACGGTTACCGCTGCCGCCGCCGAACACGAAACCCACCTCGCCGAGATCGTGCCCGCCGCCGAAGCCGCCGGCCAGGGCTGGTTCCGGCTCTCGGCACTGGCCGAACGTGTCGACGCCACCTGTCGCGTCGCCGGCGAACGTAGCCGCTACCTGTCCGAACCCTCGGCGCTGCCCAGCGGTCCCGATCCGGAAGAACTCGAGACGGAGGCCGAGGAGGCCGCCGATACCGAGATGGAACTGACCGAGGCCGTCGAAATGGCCGCCGAACGACTCGATGAGGCGAAAACCGAGCTGGCCGAACGGGAATCGTTCGCCGAGGCCACCGAACGGGCCCATCTGGAGGCGGTGCGGGCGATCGCCGACCAGCGTGAGGGTATCGCCCGGCTCGAAGGGCAGGTGGCCAACCTGCGTACGCGCACCGAATCCGTCGACGCGGAGACCACGCGGCTCACCGAGGCGATCACGGCGGCCTCCGAACGCGCCGACCACGCCCGTCACGCACAGGACGCAGCCGAGACACTGCTAGCCGAACTCGAAGGCGCCGAGGCCGGACTCGATGAACACCACGACAGGTGTGTGGCCGCGCTAGAGCTGTCCGATGATCGGGTGGCTGCCCTGCTGGCCGAGGAACGTACCACCGAGCAGCGGATCGCCTCACTCACTGCCCGCATCGAGGTTCTCTCCGGCAGCCTCGAACGCGGCGACGGCGGTGCATGGCTGCGTCAGAACGCCGCCGACGGCCTGCTGGCGCCACTTGCCGAACTGCTCACCGTCGAACCGGGATACGAGACGGCGGCGGCATCGGCTCTGGGCAGCCTCGCCGACGCGATCGTGACCGTCGATGGCACCGCGGCGGTCGGAGCGCTCACCGCGTTGCGCGCCGGGGACGGCGGACGGGCCGCGCTCATTGTCAGCGGACTGCCGGTGAACGGGACTCGACGTGTTGTCGACCTGCCTTCGGGAGTGCGCTGGGCCGCCGACGTCGTGACCTGCCCCGATTCGGTCCGCGGAGCGCTGGAAGTGCTCCTCGCAGACACCGTCGTCGTCGACGACGCCACCGCGGGCCTGGGATTGGCGCAGCGCCACCATCTCCGGGCAATCACCCGCGACGGCGACCGGATCGGGCCCGCAGCCATCGAAGGCGGTTCGGCGCGGCGGCAGTCGAGCCTGGAGGTGCAGTCGGCGATCGATACCGCCCGCGCCGAACTCGACGCGGCCCGGCGCACCGTCGAAGAGGTCACGGCCGCGTTGTCGGGTGCGCAATCCGAACAGGCCGACCGCAAGGCATCGGCCGAGGCGGCGCTGGCGGCGCTGCACGAATCCGATACCAACCTCGGTGCGGCCTACGAACAGCTCGGCCGCCTGGGCCAGGACCTGCGGACGGCACACTCGGAGACCGAACGCCTGACCCGCCAGCGCGATCGTGCCGAGGAGAGCCGCGCCGAGAACCTCGCCGCACTGCACGAACTCGAAGAACGTCTGCGCAACGTGCGCGACACCACCGAATCCGGTCCCATCGCCCTCGACGACGATCTCGAACGCCTCGCCGCCAGTGAGGCCGTCGGCGCCGCGCGCAGCGTCGAGATGGAGGCGCGGCTGGCGTTGCGGACCGCGGAGGAACGCCTCGCATCGGTGCGCGGCAAGGCCGACTCACTGCGCAGCGCCGCGATGCGAGAGCGGGAGAATCGCGAACGGCAGCGCCTGGCCGACGAGGCCCGTCGCGAGTCCGCGGTCGTCGCGCAGTCGGTGGCGAGGGTAGGTACCGAAGTCGCCCAGCGGGTGCGTGCCGCGGTGGCGCAGGCCCAACGCGGACGCGACGAACTTGACGGCATCCGCAAGTTGCGTTCGGCCGCGCTCGATGAACTCAAACGGGAGTCGGCGCAGCTCACCGACCGGCTCAACGCCCTGCGTGACAGCGTGCACCGTGACGAGCTGGCGCGCGCGCAGGCGGCGTTGCGCATCGAACAGCTCGAAGAGCAGATCGTCGAATCGTTCGCGATCACCCCCGACGACCTGATCGCCGAATACGGTCCGGATGTGCCGATGCCGCCATCTGCGCTGGAGATCGCCGAATACGAGCAGGCCAAGGAACGCGGCGACCAGGTGGTGGCGCCCGCGCCGATGCCGTTCGACAGGCGCACCCAGGAAACCCGGGCCAAGCGGGCACAGCGGGACCTCAATACCCTCGGCAAGGTCAATCCCCTTGCCCTGGAGGAGTTCGCAGCGCTGGAGGAACGTTACAACTTCCTGTCCGCGCAGCTCGAGGACGTCAAGGGTGCCCGCGCGGATCTGCTGGCCGTAGTAGAGGAGGTCGACGCGCGCATACTGCAGGTGTTCACCGAGGCCTACGCCGACGTCGAGCGCGAATTCGAGCAGGTATTCGCCTCACTGTTCCCCGGCGGCGAGGGCCGGCTGGTGCTCACCGACCCGAACGACATGCTGACCACCGGCATCGAGGTGGAGGCCCGCCCGCCCGGCAAGAAGGTCAAACGGCTGTCGCTGCTGTCCGGTGGGGAGAAGTCGCTGACCGCCGTCGCGATGCTGGTGGCCATCTTCCGGGCGCGGCCGTCCCCGTTCTATGTGATGGACGAGGTGGAGGCCGCCCTCGACGACACCAACCTGCAACGACTCATCGGGCTGTTCGAACAATTGCGGGAAAAGTCGCAGCTCATTGTGATCACCCACCAGAAGCCGACCATGCAGGTCGCCGACGCGCTGTACGGCGTCAGCATGCGCGGCGACGGAATCACCACGGTCATCTCGCAGCGTCTGCGCGGCGTCGATATCGCCGTCCCCGCCACCGAACCCGGGTAGCCTCTGCGCTGATGGAAAACGCACTCGTGCTCCTCGTGCTGTTGGTGACCATTCTCGTGGTCGCCGAAGTGCTCGCGCGGCGCGTCATCACCGACCGGCTCACCGGGCGGCTCTCGGAGGTGGCCGGCTACCCGATCGTGGTGGCGCTGAGTCCGCGCCCGATCGTGCTGCAGTACTTCGGGATGGTGCCGCACGTGCGCGCGAGCGGATTCGGCGCCGGCGGCGAATGGACCGATGTGCGCGCCGATCGCCTCACCCTGGGCAACCGGACGACGATCGGGGAACTGCGCGGAATCATCGAGGTCGACGGGATCGTGGTGACCGGCACGGCCGACGACCTGACCTACGACAAGAGCCGCCTGACCCATGTTCGGGGTATCGACGCGTCGGCGCAGATCTCCTTCGAACGGCTGATGGCGCTGGCCGCGGGGTCGGCCGGAACCGGGACCGTCACGTCGATCAGCGGAGACATCGCCAGGTCCACCTTGCGGGTGAAGGTATCGGCGCAGGTGATGATCGTCCCCGTCCCGGTGGCCATCACCCTCAAACCCCGGGTGGACCACGGCAGGATCCGGTTCACGGTGCTGCGGGCCGAGGTGTTCGGCGCGTACGTCCTGGCCGATTTCGTCCAGATGTTCGTCAACCGGCTCACTCTGAACCTAGACGCCCTCACCGAAGCGGTCACCGTCGTCGGGGTCGAAGTGTCCGACGCGGGGATCGCGGCGGCGTTCACCGCCAACGATGTGGTGGTCGGCGGCGGGGCATCGGGCTGGCGGATGGTGCGCTCGGCGGGGGGGGCCGCCGCCGACGCCGCGGGCGGGCCAGACCCGGAGGACCGGGCTGAACCCATGGCCGGGTGAGTCGGGTCCGCTACAGGTATTGCTTCTGCAGTTCGCGCTTGACCAGTTTGCCGGTGGGAGTGCGGGGCAGATCGTCCAGGAAGTCGATCGACCGGGGCACTTTGTAGGCGGCGATCCGCTCACCGGTGAAGGCCAGCAATTCGGCGGCGAGTTCAGCAGAGGGGACGTGACCGGGCGCCAACTGGACGCACCCCTTGGCGACCTCGCCGAGATCCGGGTCGGGGACGCCGATCACCGCGACGTCGTACACCGCCGGATGGCCGATGAGGACGTTCTCCGCCTCCTGCGGATAGATGTTGACCCCGCCGGAGATGATGGTGAACGCCTTGCGGTCGGTCAGGTACAGGAATCCGTCCTCGTCGAGGTAGCCGATATCACCTGTGGTGGACCAGGTTTCGTGCTCGGGATGCTGGGCCTCGCGGGTCTTGACCGGATCGTTGTGATACTGGAACGGCACGAAGTCGCGTTCGATGAACACCAGCCCCACATCGCCTGTGGGTAGCTCGGCTCCGGCGTCGTCGCAGATGTGGATGATGCCCAGCAGTGCCTTCCCGACCGAGCCCGGACGTTCCAGGGCGTCCTGCGGCCCGATGATGGTGGCTCCTGCGGCCTCCGTCGACGCCCAGTATTCGTGGATCACCGGTCCCCACCATTCGATCATCGCGCGTTTGACCTCGACCGGGCACGGTGCGGCCGCGTGGACGGCGTACCGGATGCTGCTCACGTCGTAGCGTTCGCGGATCTCGGCGGGCAGCTTGAGCATCCGGATGAACATTGTCGGTACCCACTGGCTGTGGGTGACCCGATACTTGTCGATGGCGGCCAGCGCCGCCTCGGGCTCGAATCGGTCGAGCATGATCACGGTTCCGCCCACCGAATTGGTGACACCGCAATAGCGCAGTGGCGCAGCGTGGTACAGCGGTGCGGGGGACAGGTACACCGTGTCGGCGGTGAACTGGAACAAACCGCCGAATACCACCGTGTAGGTGTCGGGGATCTGGTCGACCTGGCCGTCCGGAAGGGGAATCTTGATGCCTTTGGGCCGACCGGTGGTTCCCGAGGAGTACAGGAAGTCGGTTCCGCGCGGCTGATCGGCGCGCGGCTTGGGTGACGCAGTCGCCAGGACGTGCTCATAGTTGTCGAAGCCGTCGAGTTCGCCGCCCCACACGATGCGGTGACCGGGCCGGCCGAGTGCCTCGATCTGCCCGGCGTCGGCGACGGCAGCGGCTACGGAGGCGCCGGCGAACAGCACACTCGCACCGCAATCGGTGAGGATGTAGTTGGTCTCCTCCGCCGTCAGGTGGTGGTTGATCGCCGTAATGTACAGACCGCTGCGCAGCGCCGCCCAGTACACCTCGAAGATGTGCAGATCGTTGGCCGAGACAACAGTGATGTTGTCACCCGGCCGGAGTCCCAGTGCCGCGAGGTGATTGGCGATCCGGGTGGAGTTCTCATCCAATTCGCGATAGGTCAGCGACTCACCGGTCGCGGCGGCGATCACCGCGGGCTTGTCCGGGGTGGTGGCGACGAATGCTCCGGGAAACACAGGCAACTCCTCCTTGATGCGGGGTCCGAGGGCGATCGTATGCCGGGTGGTCGCAGCCTCGTGGTGGCTTCGTTGAACGCGGTGGCTTCGTTGAACGCGGTGGCTTCACCGAACGGTGTGGTGCGCATACAGACGTGGGTGTTCGCCTCGCCCGATCGGTGTCCGGCGCACTCGTCTGATTGACTGGAGCAGACGCTACGGAAGGACGTGTGGAGTGAACTCAGGACTGGTCATCGGCATCGTGGTGGCGGTACTGCTCATCGTCGCGCTGATCGGCCTCGGGACCGTGCTGGCGCGGCGCCGCCAGATCTCGCTCACCGAGGACAAACCGGCAACCAAGCAGGTCGACGGTACCCCCGACGGCACCGGGCGCCAGGTCGACAGGTCCGGCGGCTACAAGGCCGGGTCCGGATTCAGCTTCAGTCAGGGATCGACGGCGCTCGCGGAACCACCCAAACCTCGCGAACCGGAAACCGTCGCGAAGGCCCCCGCACAGCCCGAGGCCCCCGCACAGCCCGAGGCCCCCGCACAGCCGAAGGTAGGCACCGCGCCGGAGATCGCCGCGGAGCAGGAGGTCATCGCGAAGCCGGAAGTGACCGCAGAGCCTGAGGTTGCGGCCGGGCCCGAGGTCATCACGGACGCGGAGGTCACCACCCAAGCGGAGGTCACGACAGAGGCGGTGGTGACCGACGAGTCCGACGTGACTGCCGGGTTCGTCACCACCGACGAACCGCCCGCGGCGGAGCCCACCGTCACCGAGCCCGACGCATCGGGCGCTCCAGCGGCGTCCGAAACCGCAACCGCACCCGAAGTGACGGCACCGTCGACCCCGGAACCCGAGGTCGTCACAACCGGGACCGCCATAGCGCCCGAGACCACGCAGGCCGACGAGATCATCGTCCCGGACACCGCCGAACCGGCGACTGTGGCACCGGCCATCGACGAGATCGCGCCCACCGCGGGCCGGCTCGGCAAACTGCGTGGACGCCTGTCCCGGTCGCAGGGGGCCATCGGCAAGTCGATGCTGGGTCTGCTCGGTGCCGGTGACCTCGATGAGGACAGCTGGGAGGAGATCGAGGACACGCTGATCATGGCCGACCTGGGCACCACCTGCACCACGGCTGTCGTGGAGAACCTGCGCACCGAACTGGCCAGCAACCCAGTCCGCACCGCCGACGATGCCCGCGCGCTGCTGCGCAAGGTGCTCGTCGCGCAACTGCATCCCGAATACGACCGGTCGATCCGGGCGCTGCCGCATGCCGACCGGCCGTCGGTGATGCTGGTCGTGGGAGTCAACGGAACCGGTAAGACCACCACCACCGGCAAACTGGCCCGCGTGCTGGTCGCCGACGGCCGGCGGGTGCTGCTCGGTGCCGCCGACACCTTCCGCGCCGCCGCCGCCGACCAGCTGCAGACCTGGGGTGAGCGCGTCGGGGCGCAGGTTGTGCGCGGTAAGGAGAATGCCGACCCGGCCTCGGTGGCCTTCGATGCCGTCGCCAAGGGCATCGAAGAGGGTGTCGACGTCGTCATGATCGACACCGCCGGCCGCCTGCACACCAAGACCGGTCTGATGGATGAGCTCGACAAGGTCAAGCGGGTCGTGGAGAAGAAGGCCCCCGTCGACGAGGTGATCCTGGTTCTCGACGCGACGGTCGGCCAGAACGGTCTCGTGCAGGCCAGGGTGTTCGCCGACGTCGTCAAGATCACCGGGGTGGCGCTGACCAAACTTGACGGCACCGCCAAGGGCGGCATCGTGTTCCACGTTCAGGAGGAACTGGGTGTTCCGGTGAAGCTCGTCGGCCTCGGTGAGGGAGCCGACGACCTCGCGCCGTTCGAACCGGGAGCATTCGTCGACGCACTGTTGTAGGTCCATCGATCCGGGCCCTACGCGGGGGACGAGAACTCGCACCTGCGTAGGGCCGCTGTGAGATACCGCTGAGAGCCGTCCTGACGGTTTACGCATATGAAATATATTCTGCGTCGTGGTTCACCGGCATGAAACATCAGCGCACCACCACGGAAACCACCGCCCGACAGAGTCATCACAGGCGCCGAGAGGTCGGCGTAACTCGTCAGGAGGTTTCATACAGTGGTTCTCGCGCTGCCAACAGATTCGTTTGGCACATTCGACACTGGCGACACGGCGTGGATTCTTACCTCCGCGGCCCTCGTGTTGCTGATGACCCCGGGCCTGGCCTTCTTCTACGGAGGTCTTTCCCGCGGTAAATCCGTTCTGAACATGATGATGATGTCCTTCGGCTCGATGGCCACGGTCAGCGTCGTATACGTGCTGTGGGGCTTCTCAATGGCCTTCAGCAGCAGTATCACCAACGACGACGACTTCGCAGGCATCTTCGCCAATCCGTTCTCGCTGTTCGGCTCAGACCAGCTGACCAACACGATCGAACAGGGTGGGGAAACTCTGTACGTCACCGGCGGCGGATCCATTCCGTCGATCGTGTTCATGGGCTTCCAGCTGACCTTTGCCGTCATCACCGTCGCTCTGATCTCCGGTGCGCTCGCCGAACGTGTGAAGTTCTCCACCTGGCTGGTGTTCACCGTGGTGTGGACGACCGTGGTCTACTTCCCGCTCTCCCACATGGTGTGGGGCGGTGGCATCATGTCCGGTGCCGAGCGGGGCTTCGCGTCGTGGATCTTCGGCAGTGAAGACGGCGAGGCCAAGGTCGCACCCGTCGACTTCGCCGGTGGCACCGTGGTGCATATCAATGCCGGTGTAGCTGCCCTGGTTCTGGCCGTCATCATCGGTAAGCGCGTCGGTTTCGGCCGCACCGCCTACCGCCCGCACAACATCCCGTTCGTCATGCTCGGCGCCGCGCTGCTGTGGTTCGGCTGGTTCGGCTTCAACGTCGGTTCCGAACTCGCCGCCGACATGACCGCCGGCCTGGTCTGGGTCAACACCACCGCCGCCACCGCCGCCGCGATCCTCGGCTGGCTCGCAGTCGAATTGATCCGCGACAAGCACGCCACCAGCGTGGGTGCCGCCTCGGGTATCGTCGCCGGCCTGGTCGCCATCACCCCCGCCTGCGGTGCGCTGACCCCGGTCGGCTCGCTGATCCTCGGTGCGGTCGCCGGTGCACTGGCCGCCGTCGCCATCGGACTGAAGAACAAGTTCGGCTACGACGACTCGCTCGACGTCGTCGGCGTCCACCTCGTCGCCGGCCTCTGGGGCACCATCGGCATCGGTCTGCTCGCCAAGGGTGACGGCCTGTTCTGGGGCGGTGACGGCAAACTGCTGGTCGTGCAGTTCGTGATCGCGCTGTTCGCCCTCGTCTTCACCGGTGTTCTCACCGCCGCCATCGCCTACGCCCTCAAGCCGCTGGGCTGGCGCGTCAGCGATGAGGATGAGAAGGTCGGCATCGATGAGGCAGAACACGCCGAGACCGCCTATGAATCAGCGTGAACGCGCTCACATCGACAACTACGCTGAATTCTGTGGAGAGGGATAATTCATGAAGCTGATCACTGCCATCGTCAAGCCGTTCACGCTCGAAGACGTGAAGGCCGGACTGGAACAGGCGGGCATCCTCGGGATGACCGTGAGCGAGGTCCAGGGCTACGGCCGCCAGAAGGGACACACCGAGGTCTACCGGGGTGCCGAGTACTCCGTCGACTTCGTGCCGAAGGTCCGGGTCGAGGTCGTCGTCGACGACGCGGCCGTGGACAAGGTCGTCGATGTGATCGTCGAGGCCGCCCGCACCGGCAAGATCGGTGACGGCAAGGTCTGGGTCTCCCCGGTCGACTCGGTGGTCCGGGTCCGCACCGGTGAGCGCGGGGCCGAGGCCCTGTAACCCACCACCCGGGGTCGATCAGTTACTGGTCGATCGCCCGGTCCGCACCGTGCATCGCGGCCCCGCGACTGATGACAAGTCAGGCGCGGGGCCGCGACCATCTCACGACCGGCGCACAGCGCACGGTCATTCGCCGGGTATCAGCCCCTTCCACGGATCTGCGAGGTATCGAAAACCCCATGGCAGCAACAGATCTTGCCCAGGCCAGGCGTCAGCTCCTCACCTCGGCGCGCGCCGGCAAACTCGACGCACCGGGTTTGCGTCAGGTGCTCGTCGACCTGCACGAGTTCTGGCTCAACAGCAAAGCGGCCGAACTCGGCATCTCCGCCGACAGCGGGCTGGCGATCGTCGCGGTCGGCGGACTCGGCCGCGGCGAGTTGTTGCCCTTCTCCGATCTCGACCTCATCCTCCTGCACGACGACCTGCCCACGGCGACGGTGTCCGAGGTCGCCGACGGGCTGTGGTATCCCCTCTGGGATGCCAACATCCCGCTCGATCATTCGGTGCGCACTGTGCCGCAGGCGCTGTCGGTGGCCGCCGAGGACGTCACCGCCGCGCTCGGCCTGCTCGAAGCCCGGCACATCGCCGGCGACGAGGACCTGTCGAAGCTGCTCATCGGAGGTGTGCGCCAGCAGTGGCGTGCCCAGATCCGCACCCGGTTTCCCGATGTCGTCGCCCACGCCCAGGACCGGTGGCGCCGGGCCGGCGACATCGCGCACCGCGCCGAACCCGATCTCAAGAGCGGCCGGGGTGGCCTGCGCGATGTCCAGTTGCTCGGGGCGCTGGCCATCGCGCAACTGACCGACGGCCTGTCGACCGCGCGTGCCGATTCCTCGGGATCGGCGCCGCAGACCGCGTACGTGCGGCTGCTCGACATCCGCACCGAATTGCACCGCATCGCCGGCCGTCCGCGTGAACAGGTGCGCGCCCAGGACGCCGACGAGATCGGTGCGGCACTACGGATCGGGGACCGGTTCGACCTGGCCCGATCCATCAGCGACGCCGCGCGTACCATCAGCTACTCCATCGACGTGGGCCTGCGAACAGCGGGCAATGCGTTGCCGCGGCGCGGTCTGGCCAAGCTCCGACGCACACCCGTGCGTCGCCCACTCGATGAAGGCGTTGTCGAGCACAACGGCGAGGTCGTGCTGGCGCGCAACGCGATTCCGAGCAGGGATCCGGGTCTGATTCTGCGGGTGGCGGCGTCGTCGGCACGTACGGGCCTGCCGATCAGCGCCTCGACGCTGAACAGACTCGCCGACTATGCGCCGGAGCTGCGCGAACCGTGGCCGAAGGAGGCGCTCAGTGACCTGCTCGTGCTGCTCGGGTCGGGTCATCACATGGTCGATCCGATCGAGGCGCTGGACCGGACGGGCTTGTGGGGCCGGCTGATTCCCGAATGGGGTGCGGTGCGCGACCTGCCGCCGCGCGATGCGATCCATTCCTGGACCGTCGACCGGCATCTGGTGGAGGCCGCCTCCTACGCCAGCGCGATGACAACTCGCGTGGCCCGTCCAGATCTGCTGGTGCTGGGTGCGTTGATTCACGACCTGGGCAAAGGGCGCGGCGCCGACCACAGCATCGTCGGTGCCGAACTTGCGATACAGCTCGGCAACCGGATGGGGCTGTGGCCGCAGGACGTCACGATCCTGTCGGAGATGGTGCGCCATCACCTGCTGCTGCCGTCGGTGGCCACCCGGCGTGACCTCGACGACCCGGACACGGCGCAGTTCGTCATCGACACCCTCGGTGGCAGCAGGGTGCTGCTCGAATTGCTTGCAGCCCTGGCCGAAGCGGATTCGCTGGCCACCGGCCCCGGCGTCTGGGGTGACTGGAAGTCCTCGCTCATCCTCGACCTGGTCCGGCGCTGCCTGCGACTCATCGACGGTGCCGAACCCGTTGTCGCTGAACCGTTGTCGCCGGAGCAGATCGCCCTGGCCGAGGCGGGTGGATTCGCCGTGGAGATCTCCCCGGCCGAAGGGCTGCACACCTACACCGTCACCATGGTCGCCCCCGATCGGCCGGGGCTGCTGTCGAAGATGGCCGGTGTGCTCGGCCTGCACGGCCTGCGAGCGCAGTCGGCGTCGGTACGCAGCCACGCGGGCAGCGCGGTCAACACCTTTGTGGTGGTGCCGCGGTTCGGCACCCCACCCGAGGTCGGGCTGATGCGTCAGCAACTGATCGCGGCGATCGAGGGCAAAGTCGACGTTCTCGCCCGCCTCGATGCCCGCGAGGCCGAGTCCCCGGTCCCCACGATCGGCAGCATCGCCGAGGGCGTCGGCGCGATGGCCGGGGTGTCGGCGTCGGCGGGCAGCACCGACCCCGCCGCCGACGGGGCAGGCCACGCCAAGTTCGCGGTCCCCGCGCTGTTCGCCGTCGCACCCACCAAGATCCTGTGGTCGGGTGCGCCGGCGGATCAGGGTGACGGTGCCGGTGAAGCCGGTGGCCAGGCCATCCTGGAACTGCGCGTGGACGACCGGATCGGACTGCTCAGCCGGGTCAGCGCGGTGCTGGAATCGCATGGCGTCGACGTGCGCTGGGCCAAGGTGACCACGCTCGGCAACACCGTCGTCGACACGTTCTGTGTTCGGCGTTCGGATCCGGCGCACAGTATCGACGACCCGCAGTTCCGGGCCGCGGTCGAGGCCGACATCCTGGCCGTCTGCCCGCAACCGCAGCCGCGCGTCGAACCGGACTCGGGTCATGGACACGGCACCACGGGCGGAACCTCCCGCTCAGGTGTGCCGATCAGCTGACCCGGCCGCAGACATGGAACACTAGAGAAATGTTCGATTCCCTCTCCGACCGGTTGACCGGTGCCCTGAAGGATCTGCGCGGCAAAGGCCGACTGTCCGACGCCGACATCGACCGGACCGCCCGCGAGATCCGCCTGGCGCTGCTCGAAGCCGACGTCTCGCTGCCGGTGGTCCGCGGGTTCATCGCCAAGATCAAGCAGCGCGCCAAGGGTGCAGAGGTGTCGGCCGCCCTCAACCCGGCCCAGCAGGTCGTCAAGATCGTCAACGAGGAACTCGTCGGGATCCTCGGCGGTGAGACCCGGCGCGTGCAGTTCGCCAAGAAGCCGCCGACGATCATCATGCTCGCCGGCCTGCAAGGCGCGGGTAAGACCACCCTGGCCGGCAAGCTCGGTCACTGGCTCAAGCAGCAGGGTCACACCCCGCTGTTGGTGGCCTGTGACCTGCAGCGTCCCGGCGCGGTCTCGCAGCTGCAGATCGTCGGCGAACGAGCCGGAGTGCCGGTGTTCGCGCCGCATCCGGGGACCAGCGTCGGCAGCGAGGGTGTTCTCGGCGTCAGCTCCGGCGATCCGGTGGCGGTGGCGCGGGCCGGTATCGACGAGGCGGTGTCCCAGCACTACGACGTGGTGGTCATCGACACCGCCGGCCGCCTCGGTATCGACGAGGAGCTGATGCGGCAGGCCGCCGACATCCGCGAGGCCACCAACCCGGACGAGGTCCTGTTCGTCGTCGACGCGATGATCGGTCAGGACGCGGTCTCCACGGCCGAGGCGTTCCAATCGGGCGTCGGATTCACCGGCGTCGTGCTCACCAAACTCGACGGCGACGCCCGCGGTGGTGCGGCGCTGTCGGTGCGTGAGGTCACCGGCCGGCCGATCATGTTCGCCTCCTCCGGCGAGAAACTCGAAGACTTCGACGTCTTCCACCCGGACCGGATGGCGAGCCGCATCCTGGGCATGGGCGACGTGCTCAGCCTCATCGAACAGGCCGAACAGCACTGGGACCAGCAGCAGGCCGAGGCCGCCGCCGCCAAGATCACCCAGGGCGACCTGACCCTCGAGGACTTCCTCGAACAGATGCTGATGATCCGCAAGATGGGTCCGATCGGCAACATTCTCGGGATGCTTCCCGGTGCCGGCCAGATGAAGGACGTGCTCGCGCAGGTCGACGACAAGCAGCTCGACCGGGTGCAGGCCATCATCCGCGGCATGACTCCCGCCGAGCGAGAGAACCCGAAGATCATCAACGCTTCCCGACGGCTGCGCATCGCCAACGGATCGGGTGTCACGGTGAGCGAGGTCAACCAGCTGGTCGACCGATTCTTCGAAGCCCGCAAGATGATGGCGCAGATGTCCGGGCGCATGGGTTTCGGGCCCGCCGCCGGTCGCCGCAATGCGCGTAAAGGCAAGGGCAAGAAGGGAAAGGGCCGTGGACGCGGACCCACTCCGCCGAAGGTGCGCGGCGGTTTCCCGGGAATGGGCGGCATGCCTGGTATGCCTGCCGGATTCCCCGATCTGTCCAACATGCCCGCCGGGCTCAACGAACTGCCGCCGGGACTTGAAGGCATCGACGTCTCGCAGTTCCAGCAGCCGAAGAAGCGCGGCAACTAGGCCGCGATGTCGACGGGAGGGCCGATGGCACAGGGCGCGTTGCGATTTCGCGGAATCGATCCGTTCACCGAGCAGTCGCTCGAGTTCTGGGTCGTCGATGGGCGGATCACGTACGAGCCCGTCGCGTCGGCCGAGACCGCCGTCGACGGCGGCTGGATCGTCCCGGGGCTGGTCGACGCGCACAATCATGTCGGGATCGCTCCGGGGCTCGACGTCACCATCGAGCAGGCCCGGCAATCGGCGTACGCCGACGCGAAGGCCGGGGCCCTGCTGATCCGCGAGGTCGGCTCGCCGCTGGACACGCATCCGCTCGATGACGATCCGCTGTGTCCGAGGTTCATCCGGTCGGGGCGCCACATCGCCCGGCCCAAGCGGTATATGCGCGGGTACAGCGTCGATCTGGTCGATCCGTCCGACCTGCCTGCCGAGGTGGCACGGCAGGCGGCGGACGGCGACGGGTGGGTCAAGATCGTCGGCGACTGGATCGACCGCGACGTGGGTGACCTCGCACCGCTGTGGGACCGCACCACCCTGGAGGCCGCGGCGGCAGCGGCTCACGCCGCCGGGGCCCGGATCACCGCGCACGTCTTCGGTACGGACGCTCTCGGCGACATCATCGACGCGGGGTTCGACTGTATCGAACATGGCACCGGCTTGACCCCGGATCTCATCGATGCCCTTGTCGATCGATCAATTACCTTGGTGCCCACCGTGATTCAGGTGGACAACTTCCCGGGTATCGCCGACGGCGCGGACCGGTTCCCGGTCTATCAGGCCAATATGCGTTCGCTCCACGCCAGTGCCGGGACGGTGTTCGCCGCAGCCCGCGAGGCCGGGGTGCAGATGTTCACCGGCACCGACGCAGGTGGATTCATCACACACGGACGCATCGTCGACGAGATCGAGGCACTCGTCGGCCTCGGCTGGGGACCTGTCGATGCGTTGGCGGCGGCCAGCGTCGACGCCCGGCGGTGGCTCGGAGCCGGTGGGCTGGCCGAGGGCGATCGAGCAGACTTCCTGGTCGTGTCCGACGATCCGCGCGAGAGCATCACCACGTTGCGTTCGCCGACGGTCATCATGTGTTCGGGCCTGCGGATCGTGTAACTACGCGCTACATCATTCGGCCCTGTTCCGGGGTCGGTTCTCGCGCTAGGGTCACTGTGATATGTGGCACAAACGTTGCAATGGGGTTGGTTCTTACTCGGTAGTAATGTAGCGTTTAAGTTGCAGTCGGGTTCGGATATGGATGCTTTTCGCGGGGTAAGCAACCACATCCGAACCCGGCTCTTTTATGTCCCCAGTCCGACCGCCTACGTCCGCGCTGCGGGGTGTCGCGTGGCCGGTAGACATGTAAAGAATCTTTACACATCGGCGAAATATGTAAAAAAATCGGCAAAAACTTTACATGTTGGGTGTGTTGCGGCACTGTTTCCTCATGACGACCTGGGATCCGCGTAGGCCCTACAACTCACTACCGCAGCCTCCGCGGGCGGATGCGCTGGAGACTCCGCGTGTGCTGAAGGCGACGATCGATGCCCGCGCTTCCCTCGCCCGACTCGACCAGGCCGCTGCTTCGATTCCGGACCCGACGATCCTGATCAATACCATTCCGTTGATCGAGGCTCAGGCGAGCTCCGAGATCGAGAACATCGTCACTACCACTGACGCGCTGTTCAGATTCCTCGACGACGACGACTCGGCTGATCCGGCCACCAGGGAGGCGTTGCGATACAGGACGGCCCTCCGCGTCGGATATGACGCCGTGGAGGAACGCGGATTGACTGCGGCGACGGCAACAAGAATCTGCACCACCATCAAGGGGCGGGACATGCGAGTGCGTGACCTGCCTGGTACTCATCTGGCTCATCCGATCACGGGCGAGGTGACGTACACACCGCCTGATGGGAAGGAGATCATCCAGGAGAAGCTGGCGGATTGGGAGCGTTTCATCCACGCAGACAACGGATTAGACCCGTTGGTGCGCATGGCGGTCGCGCATTACCAGTTCGAAGCGATCCATCCGTACGCCGACGGTAACGGACGAACTGGTCGGATTGTCAACATCCTGATGCTGTGTCATCTCGGGTTGCTTGCATCGCCGATCCTCTACCTGTCGCGGTACATCAGCGCGACGAAAGACGACTACTACCGACACTTGCTCGCGGTCACGGGGGAGGGAGCCTGGGAAGACTGGATTGTCTACATGCTGCACGGAGTTGACCAGACATCGCGCTCGGTGCTGAGCAAGATCACCGCGATCATCGAACTGGCCGACGACTTTGCGCGCCGCGCCAGCGCGGTTACCCGTGGTGGTGGAGACAGAGAACTGTTGGCAGTGCTCTTCGAGCAGCCCTACTGTCGGATCCCCACCGTGGTTTCACGTACTGGCGTATCCCGCCCGACGGCGACGAAGCGTCTCGAGGCGCTCGTCGCCGCAGGCATGCTCGGGGATATCAAGGTCGGCCGCGACAGGCTGTTCATCAACAGCGAACTCTTACAGGTCCTGACCCGCTCTGATTGGGCGTAGCGCACCCGTAAGCGGATGGGCGTCGTCGCAACAGCGTGTATTTGGCGTAAGTGGTGAGCCATCTTGCGGGCCGGACTCTTTCGAGGTCCGGCCCGCAAGATGAGAGTTGTCAGGCCTACTGCAACGCCAGGTCGATGTAGGCATCGCCCTTGCCGAACAGGTCACTCACTTTGAGCAGACCATCGGACACGGCGTTCTTGGGCACGTCGAACACGAGAAGTCCCGTCTTGGGCAGCTTAGGCTGCATCTCTTCGAAGATCAGCGGGTCGCCGTCGCCGGTCGTTGCCGCGATGCTCCCTTCGCTGTCGGTGTCGTACTCATCGCCGGAACTGGCCACGAATTTCGCCGAAGAGGACGTGAACGTCTTGGTCTCGGACTTGCGGTTCTCGATCGTGAGACTCACGACGACGAACGTGCCGTCCGCGGTCTCGCCCAAGATGTCCGAGCCGATCGAGTCCTTGGTTTCCGCGGAGTTCACCGTGTAGCGAGTTCCGGCCAGCTCGACGGTCTTGCCAAGCGCCAGCGGATTAGATTTTGTCCCGACTTTGGGCGCGTCGTCTGACTTCTTGTTGTCTGACTTCTGGTTGTCGCTGGACGACTGCGAAGTGTCGTCGACGACCTTGGGCCCGTCATCTCCGCCAGAGCTGGTTGCAGCCACGATGATGACGATGAGCGCGATCGCGCCGAGGAGCCACCATCGCTTCTTCTTGTACCAAGGTCGTGTCGCTTTGGCGTACGCCTTCGCCGCTTTGGCTGCGGCTTTGGGGTCGACCGAAGGGTCGACGCCAGGCGGAACCTGATTCATGGTCTGTCTCCTTGCAGGAAGCGCACATAGGTTGTGGCTCCAGGTAGATGCCAATCGGAAAGTTGGCCGCAAGACTTATAGCACAAATATGTGCTATTTGCGCACTTTTTCGTTCTGGAGAAGAGCGGATGTGATCGGCAGCCTTCTATGTGATGGATGCGGCTGCGGCGAGTGCCTTGAGACTCTTGGGCTCCAACATGCGGGCTGAACGAGTCAGGCGGAATCTCACACAGGAAGCGGTCGCTGCGAAGACGGGTCTGGGAACCACACAGGTCGCCAGGATCGAGCGGGGTGAGACCGACTCCGGTATTACCAAGTACCTTCGGATCGCGGCCGCAATTGGCATCGATCCTGCTGAACTGTTCCATGGGCTGTCGGCAGCCGAGTTGTTCGAGAGTTTCTGAGGGTTCCGCCCTGAACTGGCCGACTCTGGTCCGGCGCGGGACTCGGACGTAGCGAAGTCGGGTCGATACGGCGGGCGCCGTCGGGATTTCTGATCTGGGTGGTGGGTCTGGCAGAATGGGCCGTCGGTTCGTCGGACCCGGCTACGGCCGACCGGCGGTCACACCGAAACAGATCGCAAAACCGGGCTCATCACTCCTGATGAGCTGCCGAATTGCGCAGTGACCAGCAAGGAAGACACATGGCTGTCAAAATCAAGCTCACCCGTCTCGGCAAGATCCGCAACCCGCAGTACCGCATCGTCGTCGCCGATGCCCGTACCCGTCGCGATGGTCGTGTCATCGAGACCATCGGCAAGTACCACCCCAAGGAAGAGCCCAGCCTGATCGAGGTCGACTCCGAGCGCGCTCAGTACTGGCTCGGCGTGGGCGCTCAGGCCACCGATCCGGTTCAGGCCATCCTCAAGGTCACCGGTGACTGGCAGAAGTTCAAGGGCCTGCCGGGCGCCGAGGGCGCCCTGAAGACCGCCGCTCCCAAGCCGTCCAAGCTCGAATTGTTCAACGCCGCGCTCGCCGCCGCTGACAGCGCACCCGTCGCCGAGGCCGTCACGCCCAAGAAGAAGGCCGTCAAGAAGGACGCCGACGAGGCTGCTCCGGAGGCCGCCACCGAGGCCGACGCGTGAGCGCTGTCGTCGCGGACGCCGTCGAACACCTCGTTCGTGGCATCGTCGCCAACCCCGACGATGTGCGCGTCGACCTGGTGACCGGCCGTCGCGGCCGGCTCGTCGAGGTACACGTCAACCCCGAGGATCTCGGCAAGGTCATCGGCCGCAACGGCCGCACCGCCACTGCGCTGCGTACCCTCGTCGCCGGTATCGGTGGCCGCGGCATCCGTGTCGACATCGTCGACACCGACCGCTGACCATCGATCACGGCAGCTCAGCGCACATGGACCTGGTGATCGGACGCGTCGTCAAGGCTCACGGCATCCGTGGTGAGGTCGTGGTCGAGGTACGTACCGACGACCCCGACACCCGGTTCGCGAAGGGTGCGGTTCTGCGCGGCCAGGCGCCGCGCGGGGGAGGCGAGCATCGCTTCACGGTCACAGCCGCCCGGAATCATTCCGGGCGGCTGTTGCTGTCGCTGGCCGAAGTCGCGGGACGTACCGCCGCCGACGAACTGCGGGGCACACTGTTCGTCATCGACGCCGCCGATGTCGATTCCGGCGACGACCCGGACGAGTTCTACGACCACGAACTCGAAGGACTGCCCGTTGTGACGGTGGGCGGTGAATCCGTCGGTGTCGTGTCGTCGGTGCTGCACCTGCCCGCCAACGACATCCTCGCCGTGACCACACCCGAGGGTCGCGAGCTGCTGGTCCCGTTCGTGCGTGAGATCGTGCCCGAGATCAGTCGGGACGGTGGTGTGGTGATCGACCCGCCTGACGGACTGTTCGACCAGTGACCACCGCACACGAGACAGGTCAACCGGGTATGCGCCTGGACATCGTCTCGATCTTTCCCGAGTACTTCGCTCCGCTGCGGGTCGCGCTGCTCGGCAAGGCCATCGACAAGGGGCAGGTCACCGTCGATGTGCATGACCTGCGCGACTGGACCCACGACGTCCACCGCGCCGTCGATGATTCGCCCTACGGGGGCGGGCCCGGCATGGTCATGAAACCCGACGTGTGGGGCCACTGCCTGGACGAGGTCTGTCCCGACGAGGCGCTCCTGGTGGTACCCACGCCCGCCGGCGTGCCGTTCACCCAGGAGACCGCGACCCGCTGGTCCACCGAATCGCACCTGGTGTTCGCCTGCGGACGCTACGAGGGCATCGATCAGCGGGTATTCGACGACGCCGGCCGACGGATGCGGGTCGAAGAGGTGTCGATCGGCGACTTCGTGCTCATCGGCGGCGAGGTGGCCGTGCTCGCGATGATCGAGGCGACCGTCCGTCTGATGCCCGGTGTGCTGGGCAATCCCCGCTCCCACCAAGAGGATTCGTTCTCCGACGGGCTCCTGGAAGGCCCGAGCTACACCCGGCCCGAGGTGTGGCGCGACCTACCCGTACCGCCGGTGCTGCTCTCCGGTGATCACGCCAAAGTTGCCGCGTGGCGCCACGAAAAGTCGCTGGACCGCACCCGCGAACGCAGACCCGATCTCCTGGTCCGACACACCGAAGGCACGACCTGACAGGACCGCACGACCTACTTGTGGATGAACCGGTCGACCGGGTACGGGGCCGGGGCTACGATCTACCTCACGCGAGGTGGCATCGGTGCTCATGACCGGTGTGCGCAGCCTCGGACCGGCGAGTGTGTGAGGGGGACGAGGGCGTGGAACCGAATCAGAACGCCGCCGAGGCCGGTGGGGCGGCCGGGGATCCTGGGGATCGGCCGGCCGGGCATATGCCTGACGTCTGGGCCAGAATGCATGCCGAACTGGAACGGCAGCACGCCGAGCTCGACCGCATCCGGGCCGTTTTGGCCGGGTTGACCGCAGAGGCGACCAGTCCGACGGGCGATGTCGCAGTGACGGTCAACGCCAGGGGACTACTGGTCGGTTTGACGATCGCCCCCTCCGCACTCCGGGACCGCGACGCGACCACCCTGGCCGGGTTGATCACCTCTTTGGTGGCCGCTGCCGATGAGAAGTTGCGTGCCACCCGCGATCAGGTGTCGATGTCGATCGTCGACGGCCCCGAGGTCACCTCACCCGGATACGACGACATAGTGGATGTGGTGCGCGGGTGACCGTTCGGGTCCATGTCGATCTCGACGACCTCGATGAGCTCGTCCGTGTCCTGACCGGAGTCGTTGATGATCTGCCGGCGATCACCACCGACCTGGGGGCCGCGCTCGCCGAAGCGGGCATTGCGTTCGGTATCGATCCTGCCGCCGACGTGCTGCGGCCTCGGTTCGCCGACGCGGGCCGGATGGCTCTCGACGCGCTCGGCGCGGTCGAGGCAGTGATGCGCGAGCACATCATGCGTGTCGATGCCGCCGGAGAGTGGCTGCGAACGGCCGACATATGCGCAAAACCGTTGGCCGGTACTCGCGGGGAAGGGCTGTCACAGTGACATCGCGCGATGTCGTTGACGAGCTGGTACGGCACGCCCAACCGTCCGCCGACATTGCCGCGCTGAGAGCGTGCGCTCGCAGGCTTGAAACGATCGCCGCCCGGACCGAGGTCGTGGGCAGGGACTTCTCCGCGGCACACGCCCGCCCTGGGCTGTGCGACGGCGGACTGCGTGAGGGCGTTGACGACAACGTGCGGGCGATTGCCGGACCCCGAGGCAGCGCGGTCGCCGATGTCGTGACCCGGCTGGGGGCCCTGGTCGCCACGCTTGATCGTTACGCGGACGAGGTCGCCGGGACCTGTGAACACCTGTCGCTGGCCTCCGCGATCGCCGAACGTGATCTGATGCGAGCCGAAGTCGCTTCTCTCGTGGGACACCCGACGGCGATAGTGGCTGCGACCGGTGCCGCGACGTCGGTGGTCGGGGCGATCGGGGACGACGCCGTCGAGCGCGCCGCCCGGATCGATCCCGCAACCGCGCCCGTGAGGTCATCGGATGTCCCGGCCGCGCACGACGATTCATCGGCGTCGGCGCAAGCACCCGGCGCCCAGGCTCCCGGAACCGAGGCTCCTGGAACCCAAACGTCGGGTACACACGCCCCGACGATGTCCGGTGCGGGGCTCCCCGCGATGGCTGCCGCGGTGCCGATGGCGGCAGCGATGACACGCGCGTTCACCGGGCACGCCGACTCGCCGGTGGCGGTGGACGGTGAACGACTGGCCGAGCGTGCCCGGCAACTGTATTCGTCGTTGCCGCCGGACCTGGCGCAGTGGGTCCGGATGTCGGTCGGTGTGGGCTGCACACCGGCAAGAGAGATGATCGCAGTGGTCGGCACCAGCGACCCCGTTCCGTACCTGCGGACCGGGGTCACGATCGGTGCCGGCGAACATCTCGCCGGATCGGCGCGCGGGTCCGAGTTGGCGATCGCCGAACAGCTGGAAGCGCTGGGTGCCCGACCGCTCGCGGTGGCCTCGGCTCATCCCGTTCCCGCAGAGGTCATCGCCTACTTCGACGACCTCGGGGTGCCGGTGATCGCACCGGCGGCCGCGCCTACCGATCCCGATACCGGCCCGGGCGAGTTCGACGACTGACCTACCTGCGGCGATTTCGTCCCAGCCGGTGTCGTCTGGCACAATATTCAGGTTGCCTGCGCACAGGCGTGCCTGATCGGTGTACCGGTCGGTGCCTGCGTGGGTACCAACGACTCGGAGCATGAACCGGTAGAACCTCCGCCTGGGTGTATCCGCACCCGGCGGCAGGCCGCCAGGTTCCTCTGTTCGCCGTTACATTCCAGAATGGACTACCACGATGCAAACCCTCGACTTCCTCGACAAGCAGTCACTGCGTGACGACATCCCCGACTTCGCACCCGGCGACACCCTCGACGTTCACGTCAAGGTCATCGAAGGTGCCAAAGAGCGGGTCCAGGTCTTCAAGGGTGTCGTGATCCGCAGGCAGGGCGGCGGCGTCCGCGAGACGTTCACCGTCCGCAAGGTGTCGTTCGGTGTGGGCGTGGAGCGTACCTTCCCGGTGCACAGCCCCAACATCGCCAAGATCGAGGTGCTGACCCGCGGTGACGTGCGTCGGGCCAAGCTGTACTACCTGCGCGACCTGCGCGGCAAGAAGGCCAAGATCAAGGAAAAGCGCTGAGCTGAGCCGGATTCGTCCGGTTGTGGGCCCCGATCGCACGCTGTGCGACCGGGGCCTGCTGCTATACGCCGTGGCTCGCGCGGGGCCGGCGGGGGACGTCGAAAACAGGTTCGGCCGTCGACGCGTCTACTCTGGCTGGGTGGCCGATACAGAGGACCAGGGATCCGGCGCCGACGCCGGGCAGCATCACTATGAGACCGATCGCGCGGACACCTACGACGCCGGCGGGACACCCCGTGCGGGTGAGGCCGACGACGTGGACTCGTCCGACGACGGTGCGCGGCCGTGGCGACTCAAGACCGACAGTGCCGACGACGAGAAGAAGAAGTCGTCGGTATTACGCGAGATCGTCATCATCGTCGGCTGTGTGCTGCTCGTGACGTGGGTGCTGCAGACGTTCATCGGCCGGCAGTACGTGATCCCGTCGGAATCGATGGAACAGACGCTGCACGGCTGCACGGGCTGCACCAACGACAGGATCGTGATCGACAAGATCGTGTACCGCTTCGGCGATCCCAAACCCGGTGACGTGGTTGTGTTCAAGGCACCCACCGAATCGTGGGATGGCAGCTGGCAGTCGCCGAGATCGTCGAATGCGGTGATCAAGTCCCTCCAGAACGGGCTGTCGTGGTTCGGTTTCGCCCCACCGGACGAGAACAACCTGGTCAAGCGAGTCATCGCGACCGGCGGACAGACCGTCGCCTGCAAGAATGCGGACGGTAAGGGCGTGACCGTCGATGGTAAACCGCTGACCGAGCCCTACATCGACAAGAAGCTGCAGGCCGAGAGCGTCGCCGGGCTGGGGGAGTCCGACTTCACGAACGCCGACAGCACTCCGAACAGCTGCTACGGCGCGGACTTCGGGCCGATCAAGGTTCCGGCCGGCAACGTGTGGGTGATGGGCGACAACCGTCTCAACTCGGCCGATTCGCGCTACCACATCACCGACGAACTACAGGGCACGGTGCCGGTGAGCAACATCCGCGGCAAGGTGCGGTTCATCATCTATCCGCTGTCCCGGATCGGTGGTGTCGACGCGGTCAACCCGCAGAAGTAGGCACACCGAAGTGGCAGTCGGTAACAGGTGGCCGCCGCGGCGGCCGGTGCGCAGGGCAGCGAACCTGCGCACCCTCGAATTCGCGCTGCACACCAGCGGTCTCGGTCCCGTCGCCGGTGTCGATGAGGCCGGTCGCGGAGCGTGCGCGGGCCCTCTGGTGGTGGCCGCGTGCATCCTCAAACCCTCACAGGTCACCTCGCTCACCGATCTCGACGACTCGAAGAAGCTCCCGGAACCGACGCGCGAGCGCCTGTATCGCGCGGTCACCCGCAACGCGCTGGCCTGGCACGCGGTGATCGTCGATGCCGCCGAGGTCGACCGGATCGGCATCCACGTCGCCAACATCGAAGGGATGCGCCGGGCGATCGCCGGTCTGCACAGCCCACCGGGCTACGTCCTGTCCGACGGTTTCGGCGTACCGGGCCTGACCGCGCCGAGCCTGCCAGTCATCGGCGGCGACGGAACCGCGGCCTGCATCGCCGCGGCCAGCGTCATCGCCAAGGTCACCCGCGACCGCATCATGGTGGACCTCGACCGTGATCTGCCCGGCTATGATTTCGCCCTCCACAAGGGCTACAGCACCGCCCACCACATGAGCTGCATCGACCGGCTCGGGCCGTCCCGCGAGCACCGCATGTCCTACCGCAACGTGGCCGCCCGAGCAGGTGGGAGACCACCCATAACTGCCGACCCCGATCGCGATACGCTTACCGGATGAGCGCGGAGGATCTCGAAAAGTACGAAACCGAGATGGAACTCTCCCTGTACCGCGAGTACAAGGACATCGTCGGGCAGTTCACGTATGTGGTCGAGACCGAACGCCGTTTCTACCTCGCCAACTCCGTTGAACTCGCACCCCGCAACACCGACGGCGAAGTGTACTTCGAGCTGCGGATGAGCGACGCCTGGGTGTGGGACATGTACCGGCCGGCGCGCTTCGTCAAGCAGGTCCGGGTGATCACGTTCAAGGATGTCAACATCGAGGAACTGGAGAAGCCGGAGTTGCGGCTTCCCGACACGCCCTAGTCGCTCGCGTTTCCCCAGCGGAATTTGGGGACGGCCCTTGAATTATCCACAGATGTCGCGTTCGGGCTGCTACCCGGGCCGATCCGGCCGGATCCGGGCCGATGCTTATCGGCATGAGCGAACAGGATTCTTCAGGGCCGCAGGACGCCGGCACTCCGGGTCGGGACAACCGGCGGGCGACGATCGGCAGGCTGGGCGAGGACATCGCCGCCGACTATGTGACCAGCGCCGGATGGACTGTGCTGGAACGTAACTGGCGGTGCCGGTACGGCGAACTCGACATCATCGCCGTCGACGGGTCGGTGCTGGTGGTGGTGGAGGTCAAGACCCGGGCCAGTCGGATGTACACTGATCCGGCCGAGGCGGTCACTCCGGACAAACTGGCCAAGATGCGGCGTGCCACGCGGGTGTGGCTGGCGCAGCAGGAGGCGTGGTTTCCAACCATCCGGTTCGATGTCATCGCCATCCAGCTCGACCCGGTCGACCCGACAGATCTGACCCGCGCGGGGCTGCGTCATCACGTCGGGGTGTTCGTATGAGCTCCCGGGTCCGGGCGCTGGGCACGGTGCACACGGTGGGTCTCAACGCGTTCGAGGCCAAGATGCTGGAGGTGCAGGCCTCGGTGGGGACGGGGCTGCCTGCGTTCGTGGTCGGTGGCGGTGTGGACGGATCGGTGCGGGAGGCACGCGATCGTATTCGGTCGGCAATCACCAACTCCGGGTTCAAGTTTCCCGAAGGGCGGCTCACCGTCGCGTTGTCGCCGGCCGATATCCCCAAATCCGGTTCCGGCTTCGACCTGGCGATCGCGGTCGCGATCCTGGTGTCGACAGGTGAGGCGGCGCCGCATCGGTTGCCGCGCACCGTCGTTATGGGCGAGTTGGCTCTCGACGGGAGGGTGCGTCCGGTCCGGGGCATCCTGCCGGCCCTGATTCACGCGGCCAAGCAGGGTTTCGAGCGGGCCGTCGTACCGCAGGGCAACATCGACGAGGCGCTGCTGGTGACCGAACTGGAGGTGGGTGCAGCCGACTCGCTGGGGCAGGTGGTGAGTTGGCTCGCCGGTGAATGCGTGCTCGACGCGGTGCCGCGCGAACGAGAGGAGATCCCCGCGGCGGCGGGTGGTCATCGTGACGACATGGCCGACGTGGTCGGGCAGAGCGAGGCACGTCACGCCTTGGAGATCGCCGCGGCCGGCGCACATCATGTGCTCATGACCGGACCCCCGGGAATCGGGAAAACGATGCTGGCCAAACGGATTCCGGGAATCCTGCCGCAGCTGCGGCGTGAGGAATCACTCGAGGTGACCGCGATCCACTCCATTGCCGGGGTGCTCTCGCCCGGGGATCCGTTGGTGTCCGATCCGCCGTTCGTCGCCCCGCACCACAGCACCTCGTCCACCGGATTACTAGGTGGCGGAACGGGTTTCGCCCGGCCGGGGGCGGCGTCGCTGGCGCACCGCGGGGTGCTGTTTCTCGACGAATGTGCCGAGATGTCCCCGACAGTGCTCGATTCGTTGCGGCAGCCACTGGAGGAGGGGGAGGTGAGCGTGCCCAGGCGTGACGGCATTGCCCGCTATCCGGCACGATTCCAGCTCGTCCTGGCCGCCAATCCCTGCCCGTGCGCGCCGGCCCACGACGTCGACTGCGTGTGCAGCTCCGTGGTCCGGCGCCGCTACCTGGGCAAACTGTCCGGGCCGCTGATGGATCGCGTCGACATCAGGGTGCGGATGGACCCGCCCGGGTCGGCCGCGCTGATGACCTCCGGTGAGGAGACGAGTGCGCAGGTGCGTGCGCGGGTGGTGACTGCCCGCTCGGCGGCCGTGGAGCGCTGGCGCGAATACGGCTGGCTCACCAACTCCGAGGTGCCCGGTTCGATTCTGCGGCAACGGTTCCGGCTTAGCGCCGAGGCGATGCGGCCGGTGGAACTGTTCCTGCGCGACGGCCGGGTCACCGCTCGTGGAGCTGATCGCGCGCTGCGGCTGGCGTGGACGATGTGCGACCTGCGTGGCGCCGATAAGCCGACGGAAGACGATGTGGCACAGGCATTGCTGTACCGGGACAGGGGGAGTTACTGATGGCGGGGCGATCCGATGACGAGATGCTGGCGTGGACATATCTGGCCAGGGTGGCCGAACCACCCAGCGCGGCGGTGGCGGTTCTGGTCGCCGAACTCGGTGCCGTGGAGGCGGCCGGCGCCATCCGGAACAGATCGGTGCCCAAGGGACACGAGGACGCATTGACGGCGACCGAGGCCCGGGCCGGCGCCGACTGTGCGGCACAGGATCTGGAGGCGGCAGCGAAAGTCGGTGCGCGCCTGATACTTCCCGACGACGAGGAATGGCCCGGGTGGCCGCTGCTGGCGCTGGGCAGGGCCGCGACCGGACCACGGGATGGTGAGCCGCTGGCGCTGTGGGTGCGTGGACCGCACCGGCTCGACGAGGTGGCCGCCGAATCGGTGGCCGTGGTGGGGGCGCGCGCCGCGTCATCGTACGGGGAGAGCGTCACCGCACGGCTGTCGGGGGAACTGTGCGATCGCGGCTGGGCGGTGATATCAGGCGGGGCGTTCGGCATAGACGGCGCCGCGCATCGGGCGAGCCTGCTGTCCGGCGGGTGCACCACCGCGGTACTGGCCTGCGGCATCGACCGCGCCTATCCGACAGCGCATTCGCGGTTGCTGTCCGAGATCGCCGAGCGAGGTCTACTCGTGAGCGAGTATCCACCCGGCACCACCGCCGCCAAGCACCGGTTCATCACCCGGAACAGGCTGGTTGCGGCGCTGTCGGAGGGGGTCGTGGTGGTGGAGGCCGGGAAACGGTCCGGCGCCGCCAACACCGCGGCCTGGGGACGACGTCTCGGCCGGCCCGTCGGAGCCTTTCCCGGCCCGGTCACCTCGGCAACATCCGTCGGCTGCCACCGGCTGATCACCGATGACCTGGCCCAGCTGGTGTTCAACACCGACACCGTCGTGTCGATGCTCCGTCCCGACGGCGGCGGCGACCCGGGCCGGGGCGCCGACCGTGACACCGACCTACTGTCGGAGGATCAGCGCCTGGTCCATGACGCGATTCCCGGGCGGGGCGTGGCCACCGTCGACGAGATCGCCTACGCCGCGGGACTGGGCGTGCCCGTGGTGCGGTCGGCGCTCGCGGCCATGGAGATCGCGGGCGTGGTGTGTGGTGACGGTGGTGGCTGGCGACTCACCCACGCACGCGGGTAAGCGCGTTCAGCGTGCCGTCGACAGGGCGACGAACCGGTGGAGTGTGTCGGCGTTCGGGGGTCCGGACTGCTCGGCGGCATGAAGGTATCCGATTCCGGCATAGAGCAGCATCGTGGCCCGGGTGCGGGCGTCCTCCTCGGCGAAGCCGAGATCGAGCATCGCCTGGTAGATGGCCTCGTGCAGGCTCCGGTCGAGTTCGGCGATGGCCGAGCACAGTGAATTGTCGGTGTGCGACCACGACCGGACGGCCGCCTCGGCGGCCCAGCGGCGCGGTTCGCTGACGTAGTCGACGATGGCGCCGAGTCGTTCGGTTGCGGGGAGAATTCTCAGACCTCGCACATGGTCGGCCGCCGCACGCTGCTGCGCCTCACACTGTGCGGCGAGGGCGCTCTTGAGTGCGGCGATGTCGGCGAAGTGCCAGTAGAAGCTCCCCTTGGTGACACCGAGGGTGTCGGTGAGCCGGGAGATCTTGAGGGCGGCGGGTCCCTCGGTGACGAGCAGCCGCATCGACGCGGCGATCCAGTCGGAGACGCCGAGTCGTGCCCGTTTCACCAGTGTTTGTTCCGTCACAGTCCACCTCGTAGTGCCGACCCGAATGTGAGAGTGCGGAGCGTCGGACCTGCCCCGAATATTCAATATAACAAAGCTACCATTGCTTGTTGTTGTCTTTCGTGAGCCGACCTCAGATTAGGTGACCCTAAGCCGGGCGTAGGCTGGTCTGCGAACAAGGAGACTCATGGCAAAACGACTCAACACTCTCGTCGTCACGCGCACCGAACGCCTGTCGCCGCACTTCGTCAGGCTCTACCTCGGAGGCGGCGGATTCGATGATTTCACCCCGGCGGTGGGCGCCGACGGGGCGCAGGACACCGACATGTACGTCAAGCTGATCTTCGGCGTGCCCGGCGTCAGCTACCCGGAGCCCTTCGACCTCGAGGCAATCCGCGAATCCTTCCCGCCGCAGCAGCATCCGGTGTTACGCACCTACACGATCCGCACGATCGATCCGGTGGCGCGCGAACTGGTCATCGACTTCGTCGTCCACGGCGACGAAGGCATTGCCGGAGCGTGGGCCGCCCGGGTACAGCCGGGCGAGGTCGTCCGGTTCCTCGGGCCCGGCAGCGGGTACCGGCCCCGCGCCGACGCCCCATGGCATCTGCTGGCCTGCGACGAATCCGGGTTGCCCGCGGTGGCGGCCGCGCTGGAGGCCCTACCCGACGACGCGACGGCGCAGGTGTTCATCGAGGTCGCCACCGAAGCCGACCAACTCGACCTGACCGCACCGGCCGGCGCGACGATCACCTGGCTGCACCGGGGCGCGGGAGCCGGCGAGGTGAGTGACGACCTGGCCGGCGCCAACGCACCGCTGGTGGCGGCGGTCAAGGCGGCGCCGTGGCTCGACGGTGAGCCACACGTGTTCATCCACGGCGAGGCCGGGGCCGTGATGCAGAACCTGCGCGGCTACATCCGCAAGGAGCGCGGCGTGAGCGCGGCGAACGCGTCGATCTCCGGCTATTGGCGGCGCGGCCGCACCGAGGAGGGCTTCCGGGAGTGGAAGGCGTCCCAGCGGGTTGCCGAACAACAAGGTTCAGGGCAACCAGCGGCGCGGGGCGCTGTCGGCAAGGTCAAGGGCGTGCTTGAGAGGTTGCGCAACTGACCCCACATCATGCTGCGGCGGGCCGCGTGGCGAGTTGCATCCGCCTCCGTTGCACCGTCTGATGGTGACGTGACTCCTGGTGACGGTGCGACGGATGTGGTGGACCGCTTCGGTGACTACTTGCGACTGGAACAGGGTCTCAGCGAGCACACGGTCCGCGCGTACACCGGCGACGCACGGTCGATCATCACCTACGCCGGTGTGCGCGGCGTCGAGTTCACCGACCTCGACCTACCGCTCCTGCGTGCCTGGCTGGCCGACCGGACCAGGGCCGGAGCCGCCCGTACGAGTATCGCCCGTCAAGTGTCGTCGGCCAAGAAGCTCTGCGCCTGGGCAACCCGTGAGGGCCTGCTGCGGGTGGATCCCGCCCAGCGGCTGCGGGCGCCGAAGGCCCATCGGACGCTACCCGAGGTTCTCGACGCCGACCAGGCGGCCCGGGCGATCGAGGCCGCCGGAGATCGGGTTCAATCCGATGACGGCGACCGGCAATCCGGTGATGCCGACGCGATCGCGCTACGGGACAGGCTCGTCGTCGAACTGCTGTATTCGACCGGAATCAGGGTCGGGGAACTGTGCGGACTCGATATCGGTGACGTCGACGCGCAGCGTCGGGTGTTGCGGGTTCTCGGCAAGGGCAACAAGGAGCGGATGGTCCCGTTCGGCACCCCGGCGGCTCACGCTATCGACGAGTGGCTGGCCCGGGGACGTCCGGCGTTGGTCACGCAGGCGTCCGCGAAACCGGAGTCGGCCGGTGCGCTGCTACTCGGCAGCAAGGGGGGCCGGCTCAATCAGCGGATGGCGCGGTCGGTGGTGTACCACGCCGCGGGGCAGTCCGGTGGTCCGGCGATGGGTCCGCACGGTCTCCGGCACAGCGCCGCAACGCATCTGCTCGAAGGCGGAGCGGATCTGCGCATCGTGCAGGAACTCCTCGGCCACGCATCGCTCGCTACCACCCAGATGTACACGCATGTCAGCGTCGAACGGCTGCGTGCGGTGCATAGTCAGGCACACCCGCGCGCTTGACTGTCGCTCATAGTGGTTTGAGCCGGACGCGTACCGCCCCGAGCAGGCCGAGCGGATCGATGTAGCCGGCCGAATGTCCGGAGCCTCGCCGTGCGCCCCAATGCAGACAGGTCGTGTCCGGGCATGAGTCGTGACCGGCTTCGAGGATCCCGATCGACTCGCCCCGAGCGACGTGATCGCCGCGGCGCACAGTGGGCTGTACCGGTTCGTAGGTGGTGATGAGTCCGTCGGGATGCAGGATCGACACCACCGGACGCCCCGCGACATCGCCCGCATGACGCACGATCCCGGCAGCCGAGGCAACGACCGCGGTACCGGCCGGGGCGCTCAGGTCGATGCCGCGATGGCCCTGTGACCAGCGCTGTTCGCCGACCGCGAACACGGTGACCACGGTCGGGGTGGGTGGCAGGGGCGGACGATGGCCCGCCGCGTCCGCCGGCGGTGCTGCCATGGCAGCGGCGGAACCGGAAACGACGAAGGACGCCGCAACCACCGCCACGATGACGATGACGATGGTGCGGACGGCGTATCGGGGGAGCAACGCGTCGTGCGTATGGATGGCCGGCATAGGGATCAGACGCAGCCCGGACCTATTCGGTTCCATCGGTGGTGAAGATCTTCCGGAATTTCCTCTGATCGGACCACGTGCCCCGAGGTCTGGGGATAACGCTTTTGGTTCTGATAGGCATCCGGCGTAGAGTCGGTGCCGCATCTCACCACGTCGGTGGGGTGACTTCGCGCGTCCGCACGTCGCCCGGATCACGCCGGGCCGCCGTATCGCGTGGCGGTCCCTGCCCTCGTGCAGGGTCCACGCGGTCGCGGATGCCAGGGCCGGCCCCACCCGGAGTCGGTATCAACTGCAACATAAAGGAAGTGACGACATGGCTGTCGTGACAATGAAGCAGCTGCTGGACAGCGGCGCACACTTCGGGCACCAGACCCGCCGGTGGAATCCCAAGATGAAGCGGTTCATCTTCACCGACCGCAACGGCATCTACATCATCGACCTGCAGCAGACGCTGACCTTCATCGACAAGGCGTACGAATTCGTCAAGGAGACCGTCGCCCACGGTGGCACCATCCTGTTCGTCGGCACCAAGAAGCAGGCTCAGGAATCCATCGCCGCCGAGGCCACCCGCGTTGGCATGCCGTACGTCAACCAGCGCTGGCTCGGTGGCATGCTCACCAACTTCTCGACCGTCCACAAGCGCCTGCAGCGCATGAAGGAACTCGAGGCCATGGAGCAGACCGGTGGTTTCGAGGGTCGCACCAAGAAGGAAATCCTCATGCTCACGCGTGAGAAGAACAAGCTCGAGCGCACCCTCGGCGGTATCCGTGACATGGCCAAGGTGCCCTCGGCCATCTGGGTCGTCGACACCAACAAGGAGCACATCGCCGTCGGCGAGGCCCGCAAGCTCAACATCCCGGTGATCGCCATCCTCGACACCAACTGCGACCCCGACCTCGTCGACTACCCGATCCCGGGTAACGACGACGCCATCCGCAGCGCCGCCCTGCTGACCCGCGTGGTCGCCTCGGCCGTCGCCGAAGGTGTGCAGGCCCGCGCGGGCCAGGCAGCCGGCGATGCCAAACCGGAAGCCGCTGCCGGTGAGCCGCTCGCCGAGTGGGAGCAGGAGCTGCTCAGCCAGCCCCCCCCCCCCGCCGAGGCCGAGGCCGCACCTGCCGCTCAGTGAAATGACCGGGCCGGCCGATCCCGGCCCAGTGTTTCCACCCACGAATTGACCTAGAAGGAGGCTCGCCGACGATGGCGAACTACACTGCCGCCGACGTGAAGCGACTTCGCGAGCTCACCGGCTCCGGCATGATGGCCTGCAAGAACGCACTGGCCAACAACGACGGCGACTTCGACAAGGCCGTCGAGGAACTGCGTATCAAGGGCGCCAAGGACGTCGGCAAGCGCGCCGAGCGGTCTACCGCCGAGGGCCTGGTCGCCGCCAAGGGCGGCGTGATGATCGAGCTCAACTCGGAGACCGACTTCGTCGCCAAGAACGCCGAGTTCCAGGAACTCGCCGACAAGGTGCTCGACGCCGCGCTGGCCGCCAAGACCAGTGATGTCGAGGCTCTGAAGGCGTCCCCGCTGGGTGACGGCACCGTCAACGACACCGTGCAGGCACTGGCCGCCAAGATCGGCGAGAAGCTCGAACTGCGCCGCGTCGCCTACTACGACGGCCCCGTCGCGGTCTACCTGCACAAGCGCGCCTCGGATCTGCCTCCGGGCGTCGGCGTGCTGGTGTCGTACACCGGTGAGGGCGACGCCGCGGCCGAGGCCGCTCGCAATGCCGCTCAGCAGGTCGCCGCCCTCAAGGCGCGCTACGCGACCCGCGACCAGGTGCCCGCCGACGTCGTCGAGAACGAGCGACGCATCGCCGAGGAGACCGCCAAGGCCGAGGGCAAGCCCGAGCAGGCGCTGCCGAAGATCGTCGAAGGCCGCGTCAACGGCTTCTACAAGGACGTCGTCCTCATCGACCAGGCGTATGTCAAGGACTCCAAGAAGACGGTCAAGAACGTTCTCGACGAGGCCGGTGCCACCGTCGTGACCTTCACCCGCTTCGAGGTCGGCCAGAGCTAGTTTCACCTATCTCCTGCGACGGCCCCGTGCTCATCCTCAGCGATGGGTGCGGGGCCATCGTCGTGTTCGGGCACCTCTAAGATGATCGGGGACCATCACACCGAGCAGAGGACGCAGATGACCGACGGCACCGACAGCGCGCACTCCGAACGGCACGGTTACAGCCGGGTACTGCTCAAGCTCGGTGGTGAGATGTTCGGCGGCGGTGGTGTCGGACTCGACCCCGACGTGGTGGCGATGGTCGCCGACCAGATCGCCGACGTCGTGCGCACCGGAGCACAGGTCGCGGTGGTCATCGGCGGCGGAAACTTCTTCCGCGGCGCCGAACTGCAGCAGCGTGGCCTGGACCGCTCCCGCTCCGACTACATGGGCATGCTCGGCACCGTCATGAATTGCCTGGCGTTGCAGGACTTCCTGGAAAAGCGTGGCGTCAGCACCCGGGTGCAGACGGCGATCACCATGGGGCAGGTCGCCGAGCCGTACCTTCCGCTGCGTGCCCAGCGGCACCTGGAGAAGGGACGCGTGGTGATCTTCGGGGCTGGCATGGGCATGCCGTACTTCTCCACCGATACCACCGCCGCCCAGCGCGCCCTGGAGATCAAAGCCGAGGTGGTCCTGATGGCCAAGGCCGTCGACGGGGTGTACAGCGCCGACCCGCGCGAGAACCCGGACGCGACCCTCTACCGCGAGATCACGCACCGCGAGGCGTTGGAGAAGCAGCTCAAGGTGGCCGATGCGACCGCTTTCAGTCTCTGTATGGACAATAAGATGCCGATGCTGGTGTTCAACCTGCTCGAACAAGGCAACATTGCACGTGCCGTCGCGGGCGAGCGCATCGGAACGCTCGTCAGCACCGACTGACTCGCCGCACCCGCACACGACGACGAGATCAGCACATCACGAGGAGAACCTGACAACATGATTGACGACGCGTTATTCGACGCCGAGGAGAAGATGGAGAAGGCCGTCGGCGTCGCCAAGGACGACATGGGGTCCATCCGGACCGGACGGGCCAACCCGGCCATGTTCAACAAGGTGCATATCGAGTACTACGGTGCGCTCACCCCGATCACCCAGGTCGCCAGTATCAACACGCCCGAGCCACGCCTGGTTGTCATCAAGCCTTACGAGCCATCGAGTCTGCGGGACATCGAGACCGCGATACGCAACTCCGACCTGGGCGTGAACCCCACCAACGACGGCAACGTGATCCGGGTGGTCATCCCACAGCTCACCGAGGACCGTCGCAAGGATCTGGTGAAGCAGGCCAAGGCCAAGGGCGAGGACGCCAAGGTCTCGATCCGCAACGTCCGGCGCAAGGCCGTCGACGAGCTCAAACGCATCCAGAAGGACGGCGAGGCCGGTGAGGACGAGGTGGTGCGCGCAGAGAAGGAGCTCGACAAGACCACGGCGTTGTATGTCGGCCAGGTCGACGAGCTGGTGAAACATAAAGAGAACGAATTGCTCGAGGTGTGAGCGCAACTTACCCGATGAGTACAAAGCCAAAGAAGACCTCACGGGCCGGGCGTGACCTGCCGGCCGCGATCGGGGTCGGCGTCACACTGGGCGCCGGTATCATCGCGATCCTCGTCTTCGAGCCGCGGATCTGGTACGGCGTCGTCTCGGTCGCGCTGGCGATCGCGACTTGGGAGATCGCCCAGCGACTGCGCGACGGCGGGATCGGAATCGCGTTCTGGCCGCTGCTGATCGGTGGTCAGGCCATCATCTGGTCGGGATGGCCGTGGGGGACCACGGGCATCCTGGTGGCGGCGGTGACCACGGTCCTGGTGTCGATGGTATGGAAGCTGCTCGCCCAAGGGCTCAGCGCCGCACCCAAGGACTATCTGCGCGGACTGTCCGTGACGGTGCTGGTGATGGCGTGGCTGCCGGTGCTGGCCGCGTTCGGCGCCCTGATCGTCACCGAATCCGACGGCGCCGCCCGGGTGGCGACGCTGATGGTCGTCGTCGTGTGCTCCGATGTGGGCGGCTATGCGGCAGGTGTGCTGTTCGGCAAGCATCCGATGGCGCCCGCGATCAGTCCCAAGAAGTCGTGGGAAGGCCTGGCCGGGTCACTCACTGTCGGAACGGTGGGTGCCGTGTGCTGCGCCCTGTTCCTGCTCGACGCCCACTGGTGGGTCGGTGCCGTTCTCGGTCCGGTCCTGGTGATTTGCGCCACGCTCGGCGATCTCGTCGAATCGCAGGTCAAGCGTGATCTGGGCATCAAGGACATGGGCACGCTGCTGCCCGGCCACGGCGGGATCATGGATCGGCTCGACTCGCTGCTGCCGTCGGCGTTCGTGGTGTGGGCGGTGCTGACGGCACTGCTGTGACGTTTCCGATCTGACAGCCCTCGAGCCGCGGCCGGCGATCAGTGGTCGGCTTTGGACGCCTTGGTCAGTGCCCGGTTGAGCTGGAACATGCGCAGACCGCCGATGAGCGCGGTGACCAGCGCACCAGCGATGGCGGCGATGAGCAGGCTGATGCCGACGGGCAGGTTGACCTGCCAGAACAGCAGCCAGATCTGCTGCGAGCTGAGATTCTGCAGGATGAAGATCAGCAGCAGTATGCCGAGTGCCGAACCGATGATCATTCCGGCCCAGGCGGCGCTTGTGCGGGTGTGGCGGACCTCGCCGGCGATCGCTTCACCGCTATGCTTCCCGCGGCGGGAGGTGCCACCGACCGGCGACGCGGGAATCTCGGGGTCGGGTACCGGGGTTCCGCCGGTGGCCGGTTCCGGGTCGCCGGGTATGTCGTACTGGTCCTGCGGGGCGGGGCGCCGGCCTTTGTGCAGCGGATCTGAGGTGCTCATCCGGCCATGATTGCATGAGACAATGCTCAAATGTCCTCTTTACCGCTCGTGTTCGACGCACCCAAGCGCGGGTTGCCGCCGAAACATTTCGCCGACCTCGATCCGGAACAGCGGATCGCGGCGGCAGCGGAGCTCGGACTGCCCAAGTTCCGGGTCAATCAACTGGCACGCCAGTACTACAGCAGGCTGAACGGTGACGTCGCCGAGATGACCGACGTGCCGGCCGCAGCCCGGCAGGCCGTCGGAGATTCGCTGTTCCCGACCCTGCTGACGCCGATACGGCAGATCAGCTGCGACGACGGCAGCACCCGCAAGACACTGTGGCGCCTGCACGACGGAACACTGCTCGAAAGCGTGCTGATGCGGTACACCGACCGCAACACGTTGTGCATCTCAAGCCAGGCCGGATGCGGCATGGCGTGCCCGTTCTGTGCCACCGGGCAGGGCGGTCTGGACCGCAATCTGTCGACGGCCGAGATCGTCGATCAGGTTCGTGCCGCGGCCCGCACCCTGCGAGACGGCGAGTTCGGGGAGCCCGGCCGGTTGTCGAATGTGGTGTTCATGGGGATGGGCGAGCCGCTGGCCAACTACAAGCGGGTGGTGAGCGCGGTCCGCCAGATCACCTCACCGGCACCCGAGGGCCTTGGGATCTCGGCGCGGTCGGTGACGGTGTCGACGGTGGGTCTGGCGCCTGCGATCAGGAAGCTGGCCGACGAGGGTATTCCGGTGACCCTCGCGGTGTCGTTGCACACCCCCGACGACGAGCTGCGCGACACGCTCGTTCCGGTCAACAACCGGTGGTCGGTCGCCGAGGTGCTGGAGGCCGCGCGCTACTATGCCGATTCCAGCGGTCGCCGGGTGTCCATCGAGTATGCCTTGATCCGGGATATCAACGATCAGCCGTGGCGCGCGGACATGCTGGGCAAGAAGCTGCACAAGGCACTCGGCACGAAGGCCCATGTCAACCTCATCCCGCTGAACCCGACCCCGGGCTCGAAGTGGGATGCGAGCCCGAAACCGGCAGAGCGCGAGTTTGTCCGCCGAGTACAGGAACAGGGCGTCTCCTGCACCGTCCGCGACACCCGAGGCCAAGAGATAGCCGCCGCCTGCGGTCAACTGGCCGCCGAGGAACGATAGCCAAATGCGCCCACCCGCATCAGGCAGGTGGGCGCCGGGTTATGGGTACAGGACTACGGCACCCATTTGGGGTCGCGGTTGAAGAACATGCCGCGGATGAGGAAGACGGCGATGCAGGCGGCGACGCCGACCGACCAGAGTTCTTCGACTTCGCCTCGGTGGTTGCCGACGAATCCCATGAAGAGAAGGAAGCCGACGGAGGCCCAGCCGAGTATGAAGTAGAACCGCTTGGGTTTGGCGTGCCAGCCGAATCGGGCCGAGGGGGCGTCGGCGGGTTCACGGGTCCAGCCGGTGTCGACGTGTTCGTGTTCAACCTCGGTGCTTGCCACAGCTGCTCCTTACCGACGACGTGGGGTAGTAGTTCTCGATCAGCATAGCGGTACCGCTTGCCGGCCGGTGCGCGACCTTCTCACCTGCGCCGTGCGCGATCGTCTCACCTGCGCCGTGCGCGATCGTCTCACCGCGACGTGGTGCGGTCTTGGTGACAGAATGCGGCCATGTATCAGACCACCCGATCTCTGGCCGACTATCGAAACGAGAACTATCCCCGCGACATGGTGGGGTACGGGCGGACGCCGCCTGATCCGCGGTGGCCGGGCGGCGCGAAGGTGGCGGTGCAATTCGTCCTCAACTATGAGGAGGGGGCGGAGAACAATGTGTTGGAGAACGATCGGGGGAGCGAGACTTTCTTGTCGGAAATGGTTGGTGCACAATCGTTTCCGAATCGGCACATGAGCATGGAGTCGTTGTACGAATACGGATCGCGGGCGGGTGTGTGGCGGGTCCTGCGGACGTTCGAGCGCCGGGGTCTGCCGTTGACGATCTTCGCGGTGGCGCAGGCGATGGCACGCAATCCCGAGGTGGCGGCGGCGTTCGTCGAAAAGGGGCACGAGATCGCCTGTCATGGGTATCGCTGGCTGAGTTATCAGTTGGTCGATCAGGAGATCGAGCGTGAGCACATGGTGGCGGCGCTGGAGTTGCTGACCGAGATCACGGGGGAGCGACCCCGCGGCTGGTACACGGGCCGGGATTCTCCGCATACGCGACGGCTGGTCGTCGAGCAGGGTGGGTTCGCCTACGACTCCGACAGTTACGCCGACGATCTGCCGTACTGGGTGAAGGTGCCGAGTCAGGGAGCGCTGGTCGATCATCTGGTGGTGCCGTACACGCTGGACACCAACGACATGAGGTTCTCGTCACCGGGTGGTTTCCCGTCGGGTGAACAGTTCTTCGCACACCTGAGGGACGCGTTCGACGTGCTGTACCGGGAGGGCCAGGAGGGTGCGCCGAAGATGCTGTCGGTGGGCCTGCACTGCCGGCTGGTCGGTCGCCCGGCGCGGCTGGCGAGTCTGGAACGGTTCCTCGATCACGTGCAGTCGCACGACGATGTATGGATCACGCGGCGCATCGATATCGCCGACCATTGGCGGTCGGTGCATCCGGCGGGGTAGCGCTGTCGGTCAGTTCGCCTCTCGGGTGGTTCACAATGGTCCGGTGACCATACGTGTACTCATCCTCGGCTCGACGGGTTCGATCGGCGTTCAGGCGCTGGAGGTGATCGCGGCCAATCCTGATCGGTTCGAGGTGGTCGGCGTCGGGGCGGGTGGCGGCAATCTCGATCTACTGCGCAAGCAGGTCGCCGACCTGGGGTTGTTGGCGGGCCGCGTCGCAGTCGCCGACGAGTCCGCCGGGCGTGACCTGGTCGCCGGGATCGGTGCGGGTGTGCACGTCGGTGCCGATGCGATGGTGGATCTGATCGATGCCGCGGATGCGGATGTGGTGCTGAACGGGATCGTCGGATCGATCGGTTTGGCGCCGAGTCTGGCGGCGCTGCGCTCGGGCGCCCGGTTGGCGCTGGCCAACAAGGAGTCACTGGTGGCCGGTGGTGCGCTGGTGCTCGATGCGGCGGCGCCGGGGCAGATCGTGCCGGTTGATTCGGAGCATTCGGCGATCGCGCAGTGTTTGCGCGGAGGCAGTGCCGGCGAGGTGTCGCGGCTGGTGCTGACGGCGTCGGGGGGACCGTTTCGCGGCTGGTCCCGCGAGGACGTCGAACATGTCACTCCGGAGCAGGCGGGCAAGCATCCGACGTGGTCAATGGGGCCGATGATCACGCTGAATTCGGCGACCCTGGTGAACAAGGCGCTGGAGGTGATCGAGGCACATCTGCTGTTCGATGTGCCCTACGACCGCATCGATGTGACGGTACATCCGCAGTCGATCGTGCATTCGATGGTGACGTTCGTCGACGGTGCGACGATCGCGAAGGCGTCGCCTCCGTCGATGAAGCTGCCGATCGCGCTGGCCCTGGGCTGGCCGGACCGGGTTCCGGGCGCGTCGGCGGCCTGTGATTTCTCGACGGCGTCGCAATGGACGTTCGAGCCCGTCGACAATGAGGTGTTCCCGGCGATCGATGTCGCGCGCCGTGCAGGCAAGGCCGGTGGCAGCCTGACCGCGGTGTTCAATGCCGCGAACGAGGTGGCCGCACAGGGCTTTTTCGACGGTGTGCTGCGGTTCCCGCAGATCGTCGAGACGGTGGCCCACGTGATCGACGACGCAGATCAGTGGCGTGCCGCGCCCGGTAGTGTGGACGAGGTATTCGCCGCTGATCGGTGGGCCCGCGATCGTGCCGCACGGCTGGTCTCGGCCCGCGCTGATGGAGTTTGATTCGTGATGTTCGCGTTCGGCGTGGTGCTGTTCGCCCTCGCCCTGGTGCTGTCGGTGGCCTGGCACGAGTGCGGCCACATGTGGGCGGCGCAGGCCACCGGGATGAAGGTCCGGCGCTACTTCGTCGGCTTCGGGCCCACACTGTGGTCGGTGCGGCGGGGTGAGACCGAGTACGGGGTAAAGGCGCTGCCGTTCGGCGGGTTCTGCGACATCGCCGGCATGACTCCGTACGACGAACTCGCCGACGACGAACGCGACCGCGCGATGTTCCGGCAGAAGCCGTGGAAGCGGTTCGTGGTGTTGCTGGCCGGTCCCGCGCAGAACTTCGTCCTGGGTTTCGTCCTCATCTACTTCGTCGCAGTACTGGCGGGCCTGCCGAATCTGCGCGACGACGCCGACCACGCGCCGGTGTACGTGGAGAAGGTCAGCTGTGTGGCGTCGGCCACGGACGCGGCGGGTGAGTTGCTGCCGTGTTCGGGTGCGGCTCCCGCCGAGGCGGCCGGTCTGCGGCCCGGCGACCGGATCGTGGCGATCAACGGCGAGGCCGTCGACAACAACAGTGACCTGATCACGACGACGCAACGCACCACGGGTACCGCGTCGGTGCAGGTGCAGCGCGATGACCAGACGCTGACGCTGCAGATCCCGGTGACGCAGGTCGAACGCAAGATGCGGACCTCCAACGGGACTCTCAAGAGCGTCACGGTCGGCGCGATCGGGGTGACGCTGACCCGTCCGGACCCGATCGGACCGCTCGAATACAACCCGCTGACGGCGATTCCGGGCACGTTCGAGTTCACCGGGCACCTGGCGAAGGCGACGTGGGATGCGTTGCTGTCGCTGCCGTCGAAAATCGACGATCTGTGGACGGCGGTGACGGGCGGCCCGCGTGGCGAGGACACCCCGGTCAGTGTGTACGGGGCGTCGGCGATGGGTGGCGAGGCCGCCGAACGCGGCGCGTGGAGCGTGTTCTTCATGCTTTTGATCACCATCAACTTCTTCCTGGGGGCGTTCAATCTGGTGCCGCTACTACCATTGGACGGTGGACATATGGCCATCGTCGGGTACGAGAAGTGCCGGGACACGGTGCGCCGGTGGATGGGCCGTGCCGAGGGCGGCCCCGTGGACTACATGAAGTTGATGCCGTTGACCTACGCGGTGGTCATCGTGATGGGAGCGTTCATGGTGCTGACCGTGACCGCCGACATCATCAATCCGATCCGGTTGTGGTGACCGGACTCCAGTCCCCGGCACCACGTCCAACGCAGCAGCCCAGCAGAAGGTGAAAGACATGAACGCCCCAGTCGCGCAAGGAGTACCGGCAGCACCGGGCAGTGGCCCGATGGCGATCGGGCTCGGTATGCCACCGGCGCCGCCGCCCGTGCTGGCACCCCGCCGCAAGACGCGCCAGATCATGGTCGGACAGGTCGGCGTGGGCAGCGATCACCCGATCTCGGTCCAATCGATGTGCACCACCAAGACTCACGACGTCAACGCCACGCTGCAGCAGATCGCCCAGCTCACCGCATCGGGTTGCGACATCGTACGTGTGGCGTGCCCGCGTCAGGAGGATGCCGACGCACTGCCGGAGATCGCCCGCAAGGCCAACATCCCGGTGATCGCCGACATCCACTTCCAGCCCAAGTACATCTTCGCCGCCATCGACGCCGGTTGCGCCGCGGTGCGGGTGAACCCCGGCAACATCAAGGAGTTCGACGGCCGCGTCAAGGAGGTCGCCAAGGCCGCCGGCGAGGCCGGCATTCCCATCCGGATCGGCGTCAACGCCGGATCGCTGGACAAGCGGCTGATGGAGAAATACGGCAAGGCGACGCCTGAGGCGCTCGTCGAGTCGGCGCTGTGGGAGGCGAGCCTGTTCGAGGAATACGGCTTCGGCGACATCAAGATCTCGGTCAAACACAACGACCCGGTGATCATGGTGGAGGCATACCGGCAGCTCGCCGCCCAGTGCGACTACCCGCTGCACCTCGGTGTCACAGAGGCGGGCCCGGCGTTCCAGGGCACCATCAAGTCGGCGGTCGCGTTCGGCGCTCTGCTGTCCGAGGGCATCGGCGACACGATCCGGGTGTCGTTGTCGGCGCCGCCTGCCGAGGAGATCAAGGTCGGTGATGCGATCCTGCAGTCGCTGAACCTGCGTCCCCGCAAACTGGAGATCGTGTCCTGCCCGTCGTGCGGCCGTGCGCAGGTTGACGTCTACAAACTCGCCAACGAGGTGACCGCCGGCCTGGAAGGTATGGAGGTTCCGTTGCGGGTCGCGGTGATGGGTTGTGTGGTCAACGGTCCGGGCGAGGCCAGGGAAGCCGACCTCGGCGTGGCGTCCGGAAACGGCAGGGGGCAGATCTTCGTCAAGGGCGAGGTCATCAAGACGGTGCCCGAATCGCAGATTGTCGAGACATTGATCGACGAAGCCCTGCGCATTGCGGAGGAATCCGGGCAAACTGGTGTGGACGGAGAATCCGGTCCGCCGGTGGTCACGGTCATGTGATCTGCCGGGCGTGAGGAGGCGCTGGGCCGCAGGGATCCAGCACAGAGGAGTTGTCGTGCTGAACGTGGTGGGACATCGACCACTCGGCCTTCGTGATGCGGTCGTGGTGGCCGACGTCCTCGCCTCCGATCCGGTGCCGATGTGCATGGTGGCAGCGCGGTGCGAGGTGCACGGACTCAATCCCCGGCTGCTGGGTGGTTCGCTGTGGACTGCCGATCATCCGTCGACATCGCTGTGCTTTTCCGGTGCCAACCTCATTCCGCTGCTCGGTTCGCGTTCGGACATGAGTTACTTCGCCGATCGCGCGATGTCACGGCCGCGTGCCTGTTCGTCGATCGTGGGCCCCGCCGATCTGGTGGCGTCGCTGTGGGGCGACCTCGAGTCCGAATGGGGCCCGGCCCGGGAGGTGCGGCCGGATCAGCCGCTGATGGCGCTCGACGGGGAACCGGCGATACCGCCGGATCCGGCGGTGCGGCTGGTCACGCTCGACGACCTCGACGCCTACCTCCCCGCGGCCATCGACATGTTCATCGGTGAGGTCGGCGTCGATCCGCGGGCCGGTGATGGTGGTGTCTCGTATCGGCGCCGGTTGTCATCACTCATCACGGCGAACCGGGTGTTCGCACGCTTCGAGGACGGCCAGGTGGTGTTCAAGGCCGAGGTCGGGTCGATGTCCCGGGTCGTCGGGCAGATCCAGGGCGTGTGGGTGGATCCGCAGCGTCGCGGTGAGGGACTGGGTGCGGCGGGTACGGCCGCGGTCGCGCAGGCGATCATCGCCGACGGCCGGACGGCCAGCCTGTACGTGAACAGTTTCAACACCCCTGCACGGGCGGCCTACCGGCGTATCGGTTTCGTCGAGGTCGGAACATTCGCGACGGTCCTCATCGACTGACGACTACTGCGCCTGACTCACCGACGACATGTTGAAGTCGGGGATGCGCAGCGGCGGCATCCGTGTCCTGGTGGCCCAGTCCGACCATTCGCGCGGCAGGGTGATCTCGCTGACCCCGGCCTGTGTGGTGCGGCGCAACAGATCCAGCGGCGATTCGTTGAACCGGAAGTTGTTGACCGCGGCGCTCACCGTGCCGTCCTCGATCAGATACACGCCGTCGCGGGTCAGCCCGGTGAGTAGCGCGGTGGTGGGGTCGACCTCGCGGATGTACCAGAGCGTGGTCAGCAGCAGACCCCGTTCGGTGGCCGCGATCATCTCCTCCAGCGTCGCATCGCCGCCCGTCATCAGCAGGTTCGAGCATCCTGCGGCCGGTGCGGCACCGAACTCGACCGCCGCCGCACGGGGATAGGCCAGGGTGTCGATCATCCCGTCCCGGATCCAGTCGACGCGCCCGATGTCGAGACCGTTGTCGAACACCGACGCCATCTCCGACGATGCCGCGGAGACCACGAACGGCTCACATTCCAGGCCGGGTGCGGTCGGGTCGGAACTGAGTGTCAGGCCCAGATCGGTGAGTTTCTCGCCCACCCGAGTTCCGCCACCGGGCGCCGACATCGCGGTGCGTCCTTCCTGCGCGCCGCGTCCGGCCATCTCCCAGCTCAGCGACAACATCAGGTCGGCCACCGCCGACGGCGGCAGCAGCGTCTCGTATCGGCCCGCCGGCAGCTCGGCAGTGTGCGCCGACCAATTCAGCCGCGTCGACAGGTCGGCGAGCATCGAGTCGACGGGAACGTCGTCGAACCAGGGTGTGCTGATACCCGACCACGCGCTCGCATCGCCGCGCTTGGCGTTGATCTGTACCGATCCGGTGGGTTGGGTGAAACGACGCCGCACACCGGTCGATGTGGCCAGCCAGATCGTGTCGACGATGTGATGGGCGAAACCGTACAGCTTGTCGGGGCCGTCGAAACCGCGGCGTAGCGCACCGGCGATGCCGCCGAATACGTCCGCCCCGGTCGTTGCCGGTGCATCGGCCCAGTCCGCGGGCGTGCCGCTGTCGGTGATCAGCGCGAACGCGTCGTCCGCCGGTGGTGCCGAGCGGGCGGCGTCCTGCGACGCGCGTACCACGTCGGCAACGGCGGCCGGGTTGATGTCGGTGGTGGTCACCGTGCCGACGTGAGCGCTCGCACCGCGCCGCACGATCGACACCACTGTCGTGATGCGTTGCACCGATTCACCATTGGTGGTCATCGTGTTGCCCGCCCAGCGCAGCGATGCCTCAGCTTTGTCGGTGACGATCACGATCGTGTCGTCCGCGCCCCCGAGCCGCTGTGCGTGCGCCAGGGCCGAATCGACTGCGTCGGTTACACTGACCATCTCCGGTATCCTTCGTCGGCGGACTATCTACTACTAGCTTCCGTTAGCCTAGTACTACAGTCGTAGATGGTAATTTCACATCGATGACCTGCGGTTTCGGTGGCATATCCGTGCTCGAAGTTGATGTCGACGCCGCCATTTCGACCAATGAAGGAAGTACTCGCTGGCGTGTTCGGTGGTGACGGTAGCGGCTCTGAGTAGTCGTTGAAACTCGTTGATACTCAACCGGATCAATGAGGGGTTGGTGGTTTCGTGGGCGCGTTGTTCGGCGGTGGTGATCGCCAGGATGGCGTGGGCGAGCATGACCAGGATCGTCCAGCGATGCCAGGAGGTCCAGGTTCGTACTTGGTGCTGGTCCAGCCCGGTCAGGCCTTTGCTGGACTGGAACGATTCCTCGACAGTCCACCGGCGGCCGGCGACCTTCACCAACACAGCCAACGGGACCGGGGTGGAGCTGTAGCAGCGGTAGAACGCCAGCTCACCGGTGGTGTCGTTGCGGCGCACCAGC